>NCIF01000035.1 GCA_002256785.1 Hydrogenophilales bacterium 17-61-9 | reverse complement strand
GAAAGCCACAAGCCGAAGCGAATCCGCTATAATGCGGCCTGTTTTTTAGCGGCGCAGCGCAATGGGCCGTGCAGCGCCCGCAAAACAGGGCGCTACAAAACGGTAAAAAGGATCGATGTTATTTTTGATCCCGTTGCCCGACGTCGCCGATGACAGCCGCCCCCTTAGTTAAGTGGTATAACAGTTGATTCGTAATCATCAATCACATGTTCGATTCATGTAGGGGGCACCACACACTCAAAACGCCGCTTCAACGCGGCGTTTTTTCATTCCGGCCTCCCCTGCTCCGACTCATAGCGCAAGATTTCGTCGATGCGGCACGGCTTGTGAACCGCATAGCCCTGCGCATAATCGACGCCAGTCTCGCGCAGTGCGTGCAAAATCATGGGGGACTCCACATACCCGGCCACGGTGCGTCATCCAGGCGAAAGCCACAAGCCTTTGCCTGGCTACGCAGTGCGCCCCGCTTCGTACCACCCCTTGCTGCGGTTGACGATTTTCACCACCAATAACATCGCCGGCACCTCGATCAGCACCCCCACGACCGTGGCCAGCGCCGCGCCGGACTGAAAGCCGAACAGCGCAATCGCCGCCGCCACCGCCAGTTCGAAGAAATTCGACGCGCCGATCAGCGCCGACGGACAGGCCACACTGTGTTTTTCGCCCACCTTGCGATTGAGCCAGTAGGCCAGGCCCGAGTTGAAAAACACCTGGATCAGGATCGGCACCGCCAGCAACGCGATGATCAGCGGCTGCGCGATGATCTGCTCGCCCTGAAAGGCGAACAGCAGCACCAGCGTCGCCAGCAGCGCCAAAATGGAAGCGTGGCCGAGCTGCGCCATCGTCGCGTCGAACGCCGCCTGACCGCGTTTAAGCAGCCACTTCCGCCACAGCTGCGCCAGCATCACCGGGATGACGATGTACAGCACCACCGAGATGAACAGCGTGTCCCACGGCACCACGATGGCCGACAGCCCGAGCAGCAGGCCGACGATGGGCGCGAAGGCGAAGATCATGATGGCGTCGTTCAATGCCACCTGCGACAGCGTGAAATATGGATCGCCGCCGGTCAGCCGGCTCCACACGAACACCATCGCGGTGCATGGCGCGGCGGCCAGCAGGATGAGGCCGGCGACGTAGCTGTCGAGCTGTTCCGCCGGCAGATACGGGGCGAACACATGACGGATGAACAGCCAGGCCAGGAGCGCCATCGAAAACGGCTTCACCGCCCAGTTGACGAACAGCGTGACGCCGATGCCCTTCCAGTGCGACTTCACCTGATGCAAGGCGCCGAAGTCGATCTTCATCAGCATCGGAATGATCATCACCCAGATCAGCAGGCCGACCGGAAGGTTGACCTGCGCCACTTCCATGCGCCCCAGCGCCTGGAACGGGCCTGGCATCCACTGCCCCAGCAGCACGCCGGCGACGATGCACAGTGCCACCCACAGGGTGAGCCCGCGCTCGAACAGACTCATCGGCGCGGCAGCCCCGGTAATTTGGGCCGCGCGCTTGGCGGCGACTTCGCACTGTGCGCTCATCGGGCGAACTCCATCAAAGCGGGCGCGCTCATGCCGTCTTCCCGATTTCGCGCACCGCCTGTTGCAGCTTCATGCCGTCGAGCGTGGCGAACGGCAGACTGGTGAACATGCAGATGCGACGCTGCAACTGGTTCATGGCGTCAACAAAGGCATGGCGTTTGGCCTCGTCGCTGCCCTCGACGGCGGCCGGGTCGGGAATGCCCCAGTGCGCGGTCATCGGCTGCCCCGGCCACGCCGGGCAGACTTCGCCTGCGGCGTTGTCGCACACCGTGATGACAAAATCGAGCCGCGGCGCAGCGGGCTGCGCGAATTCGTCCCACGACTTGCTGCGCAGTTCGCCGGCGGGATAATGATTTATTTCCAGCAGCGCCAGCGCAAACGGATTGACCTGCCCGGCCGGGAGACTTCCCGCACTGAACGCCCGGAAACGCCCCTTGCCAAATTGGTTGAGCAGCGATTCGGCCAGAATCGAGCGCGCCGAATTGCCGGTGCACAGAAACAGCACATTGAAAACAGGTTCAGCCATGGCAGCGTCTCCGTTGATTCAGGCGGCAGCCGTTTGCAGGCCGAGCTGCTCGCGCACCGCCGCGACCAGCCGGCTGCGGATGTCGTCGCGCACCGCGAGGAAGCTTTCCAGCGGCTCGCCGTGCGGATCGTGGAACGGCAGGTGGATGGCCGGGATCGGCTTGGGGAAGATGGGGCAGACTTCGCGGGCGTTGTCGCACACGGTCACCACCAGGTCGATGGACTCGTTCATCACCGCGTCGATGTCCTTCGGGTGCAGGCCGTCGGTGTTCAAACCCGCGTCTTTCAGCGCCGCAATCGCGCCGTCGGCCACTTTCGGCTGCGGCCGGGTGCCGGCGGACAGCGCGCGCACCCGGCCGGCGAGGTCATGGTTCAGCAGCACTTCGGCCATTTGCGAACGGCAGGAATTGCCGGTGCACAGCACCAGCACGGTATAGGTCTTTTCAGCCACGATGGCTCCCTTGATGGATGATAAAAAACTCAGCAGCAGCCGCTCGCGGCCGGCTTGCCCTTGACCGGGATGCAGCCCGACACCCTGGCCACGGTCGGCTCGGGCACGCAGCAGCCGCTGGCGGATGCGGAGGCATCCGCAGCCGCATGACCGAACACCGGAATACTGTCGAGCGTGTGATAGGTTTCCCACGCGATGCCGGTGGGATCGGTCGCCCAGTACTTGTCCGACCTGGCGTAGCAGCAGGCGGTGCCCATTTCCTCGACCACCTCGCCGTCGAGCTTTTGCAGGCGCGCGTTCATCTCGGCCAGCTCCTCAGCGCTCTCCACCTGCACGCCCAGGTGATTGAGACCGGGCGTGGCGCCGCGCGCCGAGATCGCGAAGTTGACGCGCGGATCGTCGAGCATCCATTTCGCGTAATCCTCCTTGGCGACGGTCGGCTCGGCGGCGAACATGGCGGAATAGAACGCGATGCTGGCGGCCAGGTCATCGACCGCCACGTGAACATGCAGACGTTTCATGAGGACTCCTTTTCGGTTGGACAAACAGGTAGGCAGACCGGCGAGCAAGGATTGCCGCCGCAGCAGTTTTCGGTCAGAAAACCGAGCAGCGCATTCATCGTGTCGAACTGCGCGGTATAGATCACGAAGCGACCGTCCTGACGCGCGTGCGCCAGGCCGGCATGCGACAGCTCTTTCAGGTGAAACGACAGCGAGGACGGCGGGATACGCGTGATTTCGCTGATCTTGCCCGCCGCGAGGCCAGCCGGGCCGGCCTGGACCAGCGCGCGGAAGACGGCCAAACGGGAATCCTGGGCGAGGGCTGCCAGGGCAGAGACAACGGTTTTCGTTTCCATGTTTCAATAATATTCGAAACATGGAAACGCAAGCAAGCACTTTTTGCGCAACGATGAAACGGGGGCTTATTCCGCCAGATTCAATATCTGGCGCGCCACCGCTTCCGCCACCCGGATGCCATCCACCCCCGCAGAAAGAATGCCGCCCGCGTAGCCGGCGCCCTCGCCTGCCGGATACAGGCCCTTGACGTTGAGGCTTTGATAATCCTCGCCGCGGGTCATGCGCAGCGGCGATGAGGTGCGCGTCTCGACCCCGGTAAGCACGGCATCGTTCATCGCAAACCCCTTGATCTGCTGGTCGAACGCAGGCAGCGCTTCACGAATCGCTTCGATTGCGAAATCCGGCAGGCAAGATGCCAGATCGGTGAGGCGCACGCCGGGCCGATACGACGGCTCAACGGTACCGAGTTGCGTCGAGGGCGTGCCTGCAAGGAAATCGCCGACCAGTTGCCCCGGCGCCTCGTAATTGCCCCCGCCCAGCTCAAATGCGTGCGATTCCAGCTTCCGCTGCAACGCAATGCCGGCCAACGGTCCGCCCGGATAATCCGCGGGCGTGATGCCCACCACGATGCCGGCGTTGGCGTTGCGCTCGTTGCGCGAATACTGGCTCATGCCGTTGGTGACCACACGATTCGGCTCGGATGCCGCCGCCACCACGGTGCCGCCGGGGCACATGCAGAAGCTGTAGACCGAGCGGCCATTTTTCGCGTGATGCACCAGCTTGTAATCTGCCGCGCCCAGCAGCGGATTGCCCGCATTCGGTCCCAGCCGGGCCTGATCGATCAGCGACTGCGGATGCTCGATGCGAAAGCCGATGGAAAACGGCTTGGCTTCCATGTAGACGCCGCGCGCATGGAGCATCTCGAAGGTGTCGCGGGCGCTGTGGCCCAGCGCGAGGATGACGTGGTCGCTGTGCAGGGTTTCGCCGTTAGCCAGCGTCACGCCCCGAACGCGGCCATCGTCAATCAACACATCGGTCACGCGCTGCCCGAACCGGATCTCGCCGCCAAGCGATTCAATCTCGCGACGCATGGTCTCGACCACCCCCACCAGGCGAAAGGTGCCGATGTGCGGTTTCGAGACGTACACGATCTCTTTCGGCGCGCCCGCTTTGACAAATTCAGCAATGACCTTGCGTCCATAGTGCTTGGGGTCCTTGATCTGGCTGTAAAGCTTGCCATCGGAAAACGTGCCCGCGCCGCCCTCGCCAAACTGCACGTTGGATTCCGGATTGAGCGTGTGCTTGCGCCACAGCCCCCAGGTGTCCTGCGTCCGTTCGCGCACCGCGCGGCCGCGTTCCAGCACGATGGGCTTGAAACCCATTTGCGCCAGAATCAGCGCGGCAAAGATGCCGCAGGGGCCAAAGCCGACCACGATCGGCCGCGACGCCAATGGTTGCGACGCCTGACCCACGAAGCGGTAGGTCGTGTCCGGCGCCGGCATCAGGTGGCGATCATGGCGAAACTGCTTCAGCAGCGCCGCTTCATTTTTGACTTCGATATCAAGCGCATAAATCAGCAGCATCGCGTGCTTCTTGCGCGCGTCAAAACTGCGCTTGAAAATGCCGACGCCCAGCAGCTCGTCGTCCTGGAGGGCCAGGCGTTGCAGAATGGCCGCCCGCAAAGCTTCGGGGGGATGGTCGAGCGGAAGTTTGAGTTCAGTCAGTCGCAGCATGGTGTCGTACTTTAATTTAATTTTTTTCAGTCAAATCATTCAACGCGCCCTGATCGCCTCGTCGAGCGGGCGGGAGGGAAGCCAAGGCGAGCGGCAGCGATTTTATCGCGTTGGCGAGCCGGATCGGGTCATTCAATTGCGCTGCCGGCAACACTTCATGTCCTTTCCAGCCTGGTGTAGCCGGTTTGAAGTTGCGCGCACTCCCGCTGTTTTTCAGCGAGTTGTTTATCGAGCGTTTTCAAGCGGGGGAGCGATCGAAATGACTAACTCATAGTGCGTGCTGCGCCCTGCCTCCGCGGCTTTGACCAATGCACCCAACGCGATCAGGGCGAGAATGTCACGGTAAGCCGTATCCTGCGAACACCTGGCAAGCTTGGCCCATTTACTGGTAGTGAGCTTGCCATCGAAACCATCGAGAAGCAGGTTAAGCACCTTGACCTGCCGCTCATTCATCGGCTTACGGGCAAAGCGTTCCCAGAAGCGCGCCTTCATCAGCACGCCTGACAAGGTGTCTTCGGCTCGGGCAATCGCCCGTTGCAGACAAGCCAAAAACCAGAGCAACCATTCGGTGACATCCAGACTCCCTTTCTGCGTCCGTTCCAGAATGTCGTAATAGTCGCTACGCTCTTGCTGTAATTGTGCCGACAGACTGTAAAAGCGTTGCGGCACCTGCTCCGAGCGCGCCAACGCCATATCCCCAACTGCTCGCGCAATGCGTCCGTTGCCGTCGTCGAACGGATGCAAGGTGACCATCCACAGGTGAGCCAGACCGGCCTTGATGACATCATCAAGCTGGTTGGAGTGTTGTTCGAACCAGTGCAGGAACTGTTTGATCTCGCCATCCAGACGATCTGCCGGTGGTGCGGTGTAATGCACCCTCTCGCGAGCGATCGGGCCGGAGATCACTTGCATCGGGCCGGTAGCGTCATCACGCCATGCGGCAACACGGATTTCCACCAACCCACTTCTCCCGGTCGGAAACAAGGCGCCGTGCCAGGCAAAGAGGCGTTGAGCTGTTAGTGGCTGATTGAAGTGCTGCGTGGCATCGAGCATGACTTCGACGATACCTTCGACGTGGCGATCGACCGGCGCCAATGCCCCGACGTCCAGACCAAGGCGTCGCGCGATGGATGAGCGCACTTGCCCGGTGTCCAGACGCTCGCCTTCGATCTCGCTCGTCTTGAGCACATCCTGCGTTAAGGTCTGCAACCAGGCCTCGTCCCGGAGCTTGAAGCCGAGCGACTCCATTCGCCCAAGCAGCCTACCCTGGGCGTAGCAAACCGAAGCCAACGGTGCGGCCAGTCTTGCCGCATCAAAGGTCCAATTCGGCCATTCGGGAAGTTGCCAGATATAAGTAGCCACGCAATACTCCGCAATATTTGCGGATATTATCTCCCGCTTTCTCCGCAAGCGCCAGCATTATCTCCGCCATTCACGCGGAGATAATGGCGGCAAACCATCAATAGGTGTCCAGATAATTCAACGCGCCCTGCCCCGCCACGCGGCCGCTGGCAAAACAGGCCGTGAGCAGATAGCCGCCGGTAGGCGCTTCCCAGTCGAGCATCTCGCCCGCGCAAAACACGCCGGGCAAGGCGCGCAGCATCAGACGCGGGTCGAGCATTTCGAATCTCACCCCGCCGGCGCTGCTGATCGCCTCGTCGAGCGGGCGGGGGGCAGCCAAGGCGAGCGGCAGCGATTTTATCGCGTTGGCGAGCCGGATCGGGTCATTCAATTGCGCTGCCGGCAACACTTCATGCAGCAGCGCCATTTTCGCGCCCTTGATCCCGGCGCGGCTTTGCAGATGGCTGGCGAGCGAACGCGCGCCGCGCGGATGCGCCACCTCGGCGACGACCCGGTCGAGGGTCTTATCGGGCGCCAGGTCGAGCTGCACCGTCGCCGATCCCTGCGCCGCGATGGTGTCGCGCAGCGGCGCCGACAAGGCATAAACCAGGCTGCCTTCGATGCCGCTGTCGGACAGCATCAGTTCGCCGCGGCGTTCATGCGCATGGCCGGCCGCGTCGGTGAAACGCAGCGCCACGGTTTTCAGCGGCTGGCCGGCAAAGCGGCTGCGCAGGTGCGCGCTCCATCCGCCCGCCACCGCAAAACCGCAGTTCGACGGCACCAGCGGCGCCACCTCGATCCCGCGCTGCGCCAGCAGCGGCGCCCAGGCGCCGTCCGACCCCAGTTTTGCCCAGCTGCCGCCGCCGAGCGCCAACACCACCGCGTCGGCGGTCACGCGCGTTTCGCCTTGCGGCGCCGCAAAGCGCAACGCGCCGCCAGCGTCCCATCCAAGCCAGCGATGCCGTACATGAAACCGCACCCCAGCCTCGCGCAATCGATGCAGCCAGGCGCGCAGCAGCGGCGCGGCTTTCATGCCGACGGGAAACACGCGGCCGGACGAGCCGACAAAGGTATCGATGCCCAGCCCATGACTCCATGCGCGCAGCGCGTCTGGAGAAAAGCGTTCCAGCAACGGCTTGATCGTCCCGGCGCGCGCGCCATAGCGCGAGACAAATCGCTCGAACGGCTCGGAATGGGTGAGGTTCATGCCGCCCACGCCCGCCAGCAGGAACTTGCGCCCCATCGACGGCATGGCGTCATACAGATCGACCCGCACCCCGCCCTGGATCAGGGTCTCCGCCGCCATCAGCCCGGCCGGGCCGCCGCCGATGACGGCAACGGCCCGGCCCGCGCGTGAGCGACCGGGCGGTTCCGGGGCAATGGGTTGATGCAGCGTGTCCGGCATAGTGAAGGCGGGCGTTAACAGGGTTTTCGCAGGGCCTGCAGGATACACGCGTCCTCGCCGCGCGCCGGCGCCGGCGCGCACGAATTCAGCGGGACAGCAATTTTCCCTCGCGCAGGAAGCGCTCGATTTGCTCCGCAGGCACCCCGGGGCTGAACAGGAATCCCTGAATCTCGTCGCAGTCGAGCTCGCGCAGGAGCCGTGCCTGTTCCCCGGTTTCGACACCCTCCGCAACCACCCGCATGTTCAGGGAATGGGCAAGCGAGATGATCGTGGACACGATGCTCCGGTCGTCGGCATTGCGGGTCATGTTCATGATGAACGCACGGTCGATTTTCAGGGTGCTGACAGGCAGCTTGGCGATATAGCTGAGCGAGGAATAGCCGGTGCCGAAATCGTCGATCGCCACTTCCACGCCCATCTCCCGGATCGCCCGCAGTTTCTCGATGTTGGCCTCGATGTCCTGCATGATCAGGCTCTCGGTGATCTCCAGCTCCAGCCTGCCGGCCACTTCCCGGTCGCCTTTCACCACGCGCGCGATCATGCTGACGAAATCTTTCTGTTGCAACTGGATCGGAGAGACGTTGACGGCAACCCTCGGCGACCGCAGCCCTTTCGCCTGCCACCCCAGCGAATCCGCTACCGCTTTTTCCAGCGCCCACAGACCGGCTTCCAGAATCATGCCGGTTTCTTCAAGCAGGGGAATGAACTTCAACGGCGGCACCAGGCCATTCTCCGGGTCATTCCAGCGCATCAGCGCTTCCAGGCTGCTGATGCGCCCGCTGTCGAGATCGACCTTGGGCTGGTAATGCAGCACCAGTTGTTCCTGCTCCAGCGCCCGGCGCAGCTTGTTTTCGAGCGACAGTTTCTCGGCGACCAGCGCATTGAATGCGGGGGTATAGAACAGATATTTGTCGCCGGAAAGCTTGGTTTTTTTCAACGCCGATTCGGCATTGTGGAACAGCGCCTCGATGTCCTGGCCATCGGCGGGATAAGACGCCACCCCGGCCCGGGCCGAAATACGCAGTTCCTGTCCGCCGACCAGGAAAGCCCGATCGCGGATCGCGGACAATATCTGCCCCAGGACATGAACGGTGCTCACGCTGGTATCCTCGCAGTGGGTGGCGATGCCGAAATAGTCGGCGGAAAAGTGGCCCAGGATGTCCGTTTCGCCGAGCATGCCCCGCAGCCGTTTCGAGACCTGCTGCAACAGGTCGTCGCCGGCCGGCCGGCCCAGGGTTTCATTGATGCTGCTGAAGCGGTTGAGATCGAGCATGATCATGGAAAACACCTTGCCGTCGCGGCGTGCGACACCGATTTTCTGGTCGACGCGATCCAGGAACAACGCCCGGTTCGGCAGCCCGGTGACGGCATCGTAATAGGCCAGATAATCGAGGCGCGCCTCTTTTTCGAGATGGTCCAGCGCGAAGGAAATATCGCCGGCCATCTCGACCAGCAGCCGCATCTCCTCCTCGTCGAAAACGTCCGCCTCCGGGGCATAGAGCACGAATACGCCAACCGGCCGCTCGCCCAGCAGCAGGGGAAACACCGCCACCGAGCGATAGCCGCGCCTTAACGCTTCGTCACGCAAGGGCTGCATCGACAAGGTCTGCATCGATTTATCGGTGGCAATGTCGTTGCTGATCACCGGTTGACGCCGGGTCAGCGCGCGGGCCGTCAGCGGGCAATTTCCCGGCGCATCTTCCGCAACGCTCAGATTGATCCGGGACAGGTAGCCATCGTCGCGGCCCGCCCTGGCGACCGGCGTGACCCGCTGCATGTCCGCGTCAAACGTGCCGACCCAGGCGAACGTAAACCCGCCGTGTTCCACCGCGATGCGGCAGGCTTCGTCGAAAAGCTCCTGCGGCTCGCGCACGCGCACGATGGTCGTGTTGATGCCGCTGAGCACGCTGTAGATGCGGTTGAGACGAGCAATCCTGGCCTCGTTCGCCTTGTGCTGAGTGATATCAACCATAAGTCCGCGCAATCGGCGCACGCGTCCGTCCGGCTCCACCGCTACGCGCACGATATCCCGTAGCCAGACCACGCGGCCGTCCGCCGCGAGCGCACGGTACTCGAACTGATGGTCTTTGTGCTGCGCCACGGCTGTGCTGCAGAAGGCGACCGCCTGCTCGCGGTCCTCAGGGTGGAGGTGATCCTTCCAGAACGTGGGATTTTCAAGCCATTGTGCAAGCGGATAGCCCAGTATCGCTTCGGCCCGGCGATTGACGAAGCTGAACTGCAAGGTCTGGGCATCGGCCTCCCACACAATGGCGTCCACGCCCTCCACCAGATTGCGGTAGCGTTCCTCGCTCTCGTGCAGCGCCGCGGTCCGTTCCGCCACCAGGTGTTCCAGATGCTCGTGCAGCCGTGCCCGCTCCAGCGCAATGCCCACCTGGTGTCCGACCCCGTACAGCGTTTCCAGCTCGTCTTCCTTGAACAGGCCCTGGTCCGCGCCGACCAGATTCATCACCCCCAGAATCTGCTCGCCGTTCCATAACGGCACGCTGGCGTGATAGCGCAAGCCCTGGGTGTCCCCCTTTGCCTTGCCGAGCCGCTCGCATTCCAGGATGTTGGTGACGTGATCCAATTCGCCCGCGAGCAGGCGCCGCCGGCATTCGCACAGGCCCTCCATCATGCCCGGGGCCAGCAAGGCTGGCGGCAGGTTGCGCGCGGCGCCGAGCCGGAAGCCGGATTCGCCCTCGCGCAGGGAAATCCAGCCTGCCCGCACCCCCGGTATTTCCACCACGTGTTCGAGCGCCATCTCGCACACTTCGCGCTCGCTCACCGCATGATTCAGCCCTTCGGCAATGTGGTAGAGACCGGTCAACGCGCGATTCGAGTCGGCCAGCTCGCCCTGCTTGACCTTGAGTTCCTCGTTGAGGTGAATCGCCTCCTCGTAGACCGAGATCAGCAGGTCCACGATCTGCTGCCGCTCGGCGGTGATGAAATGCCGTTGTCCGCCGAGGTGGATTTCCATCCCGATCTGCATTTTCTGGCTCTTGCGCATTTCCTGGTTCATCAGCAGGTAGTCGACGCGGGCGAGCAGGTATTTTTCCTCGTACGGCTTGCGGATGAAGTTGTCGGCGCCGCACTCCAGCCCCTTCATGATATCCAGCACGTCGGACAGCGTGGTCACCAGAATGACCGGGATGTCCCGCAACGTTTCGTCGGATTTGATCGCCTGGCATAGCTCGTAGCCGTTCATCTCGGGCATCACGATGTCGCTGATGACCAGCGACGGCCGCCGCCGCCGCAGCGCTTCGAGCGCTTTTCTGCCGTTTGCGGCCGCCACCACCCAGTAGCCGTGTCCTTCGAGCAGATTTTGCAACTGCTCGGCCTGGGTCGGACTGTCCTCGGCAATAAGGATCTCAACGTTGCCGTTCCTGCCCTGGGTCAATTTCATGAATGCCTCCATTGCGCGTGACCGTTGTTTGCCAGATTCGCCAGCATGGCGGCAATCTTGTCCGGCGGCAGCACAAACGTCGCCGCATCGAGCCTGATCGCCTCGCCCGGCATGCCATGCACGACCGAACTGTCCTTGTCCTGGGCGAAGGTGACTGCGCCCCTTTCCTTCAATAGCCGCAGTTCCTCGGCGCCGTCGCGGCCCATGCCGGTGAGCAGGCCGGCGACGGCGTCGCCCGCGTAATTATCGGCAATCGAGCGAAAAAGATAAGACACCGACGGGCGCAGCCCGTTTTCGGGCGCGTCCCTGGACAGGGCGATCCGGCCGTTGCGTTCCACTTTCATCTGGTAATCGTCGGGGGCAAGGTAGATGTGGCCGGAAAGTACAGGCTCGCCGTGGGCAGCGACATGAACGGGCTGACCGGAGGACTGCGCCAGCCATCCGGCGAACCCGTGAATAAAACCGGCCGCCATGTGCTGGACGATCAATACCGGAACCGGAAACGCCTTCGGCAATCCCGCGAGCAGGCTATGCAGCGCGGGCGGGCCGCCGGTTGACGCGCCGATGGCGACGATCCGCATCTTCGCCGGGGTATGCGCCGGCGCCGTCCTCTCCTGGCGTGGCGCCGGCGCCGCCCGCTGCACGCGGTTCCAGCGCCGCACCACCTTGACTTCCGACATCAGTTTCACCGTCCGAACCAGCTCTCTCGCCGAAGCCTCGTGGGCTGCATGGCCGATACCGGCCGGGCGAGGCAGCACGGCCAGCGCACCGGCCTCGATGGCTTCGAACGTCGTCGTCATTTCCCCGGCATCGTAGCTCCCGCTGACGATGACGATCGGCGTCGGGTCCGTTTCCATGATCCGGCGCGTGGCCTCCAGGCCATCCATTTTCGGCATGTGGATATCCATCGTGATCACGTCGGGCCGATAGCGGCGCACGGCCTCGATCGCCTCCTCGCCGTTGTGCGCCGTACCGACGACCCGGATGTCGGGGTCCGTACTGAGAACGTGAATGAGAAATTCGCGCACCGCGGGTGAGTCTTCTACCACCAGGACCTTGATCAACTGCGTGACCTCCTTGTGCAATTTCGGAACGGGGATGCCGTACGGTCTCGTCTCCACGCTCATCCCTGGGCCCCTGGCTGACCAAGCGCCGGTTCATACCGAACCACCCGGTTTCTGCCGCCCTGCTTGGCCGCATACATCGCCGCATCGGCAGCGGCGACCAGCGCCTCGGCGCCGTCCGCATGCGCCGGCCAGGACGCGACCCCGATGCTGACAGTCATGCGTATGGGTTCCGAATCGGCGCAGAACACCTGCGCCTCCACCGCCACGCGCAGGCGTTCGGCGAAACGGTCGGCGGCGTCGGGGCCGGTTTCCGGCAGAATGACGGTGATCTCCTCGCCGCCGTAGCGGCACACGCGGTCGACGGCACGCGCCTCGCGGCACAACAATTCGCCCAGCTCCTTGAGCACGGTATCCCCCGCCAGGTGGCCGTAGGTGTCGTTGACGCGCTTGAAGTGGTCGATGTCCAGCATCAGAAACGAGAGCGGCCGTTCGAAGCGTTGCGCGCGTGCAAGCTCGTCCGCAAGCAGCGTGTAGAAGGTGCGGTGGTTGTAGAGTCCGGTGAGGCCGTCGCGGGTCGCCAGTTCCACGAGCATTACCTGATTTGCTTCGAGACGCCCGGCCATCGCGTTGAACGCCGCGGCCAGCTCGCCCATTTCGTCATGGCGACGGATGGCCACCCGGTGCGACAGCTTGCCTTCCGCCAGACGCGCCGCGCCCTGCCGCAAGGCGTCCACCGGGTCGGTGACGGAGCGCGCCAGCGCCACGCCGGCCAACAGGGACGCCGCGGCAGCCAGCATGAAGGCGGCAAAGGTCACCCACAGCGCCCGGCTGCGGGCGGCGCCAGCCTGCGCGCGATTGTGTCCGATCACCCGGTGGAACTGGTCGTGCGCCGCATCGAGCGCGGCCACGGCCCGGTCGATATGCGCATCGAAGCGCTCCATGTCGCGCGCCGCCGCCGCGTTGCCTACCGGATCGGGCAGGCGCAGCAACCGCTCGCCCAGGAGCAACGCCTGGTCCCATTCCGCGCGCGCGGACCCGATCAACGCACGTTCCTCCGCCAGCACGAAGCGCTCGGGCGAGGCCTCCTGGAAAGCCCGCTCCACCCGCTGGCGCCGCTGCGCGAACTGCCGGTGCTTATCCACATCGGCGTGAACCAGATAGTCGTAGACCGGCACGGCGGCCTGGAACAGCGCCATCTGCAGGCGCGTCACGGGTTCCATTTCTTCGGTAAGCTCCCGCACGATGTCGTCCAGCGGCTCGATCAGCCGCGGCAGCAGATAGAACTGGCCCACCGCCGCGGCGACCAGAAACGGCAGCAGCACGGCTGCCAGGCCTAGGGCGAAGCGGGTGCGCAGGGAAGCCTGAAGCAGGGAAACTTGAAGCTTCATATCAGCCTCCGGACGGTTTCCAGCAGGTTGCTCTGGTCGAAGCTGCTCTTGACGATGTAGGCATTGGCGCCGACGTCGATGCCGCGTTCGCGGTGCTCGCGCGTATCGAGCGCCGTCACCAGTACCACCGGCAGGTCCGCAAGCCGCTTGTCGGCGCGTATCCTCGCTGTAAGGTCGAAGCCATCCATGCGCGGCATTTCCACGTCCGACACGACCAGGTCGAAACTGCCGGTCTTGAGCGCAGTATAGGCGTCGATGCCGTCCACCGCGGTGGTGACGGCGTAGTCCGCCGATTCCAGGATGTGCTTGAGCAGCGCGCGCGAAGTGATCGAATCCTCCGCCACCAGGATGGCGCGTTTTTCAGCCGGGCCGGGCTGCTCCGCCACGATGGGCGTACGCGGCGACGCCGACTGCTTCACCGCCGTTTTCAAAAGGTCGGGCACATTCAGAACCGGCACCACCTGGCCGGTGCCCAGCACGCTCGCGCCGGCGACGTTGCGCACGCGCGCGAGTTGCGGACCGAGGGTTTTGACCAGCACATCCTGCTCGCCGAGGATGTCGTCCACCCGGAACGCGACGCGTGCGAGACCCGAACCGAGCACGACGACGGATACGCCGCCCGCCGATTCGGTCGCCGTCTCCCTGCGCGGCAGTTCCAGCGCGTCGCCGAGCCGGACCAGCGCAAGCGCCTGCCCGTCGAGCGGAATCGTTTCGCGGTTTTCCACGGTTTGAACGTCGGATTCGGCCACCCGCGCCACCCGTTCGACGCGCGCCGCGGGGATGACGCAAAGCTGTTCGCCGGCGCGGACCAGCACGCCCCGGAAGGTGGCCAGCGTCAGCGGCAGCACGATGCGGAAGGCGGTGCCGGCGCCGGGCTGCGATTCGAGCGCGACGCTGCCGCCCAGCCGCTCGGTTTTTTCCCGCACGATGGCAAGGCCGAGCCCGCGTCCGGAGACGTCCGTGATGAGGGGGCTGGTGGTCACGCCGGACTGAAAGGCGAGCGCCTGCGCCGCCGCTTCGTCGAGCTGCGCCGCCGCCTCGTCGGAAACGATGCCGAGCCTGCCGGCCGCCGCCTTCACCCCGGATGCATCGATGCCGGCGCCGTCGTCTGCCACCACCAGCTCGACCTTGCCGCCGTCATGCTGCGAGATCGCCAGGGTGATCGTTCCGCGCGCCGGCTTGCCCCGGTCCGCGCGCGCGGCCGGCGGCTCGATGCCGTGATCGATCGCGTTGCGCAGCAGGTGGATGAGCGGATCCTTCATGGCCTCCAGGATGCGGCGGTCGATTTCGATCTCGCCGCCCTGCAGCGCCAGTTCCACATCCTTGCCCTGCTCGCGGGCCAGTTCGCGGACAAAGCGCGGGAACCGGTCGAGCAGCGACGCGAACGGCAGCAATTGCATCTCCTTCACATCGTGCAGCAGGCCCTCGCTCATGCCGGCCAGCGTGCGCCGGTCGCGCTCGGCCGAGCGCGTCAGCCGCGCCAGCCGGTCGTCGAGCATTTTCATGGCGAGCTGTTCGGCATCCAGATACTCGAGCAGCCTGGGCAGCGCCTGCTTTTCCCGCGCGCTGCAGGTGTCCTTGAGGGTGCGGGCGTACGCGCGCTCGACCAGCCGCAATGCGGGCTGAATCCGCGCGCGTTCCTTTTTCCAGGCGGCGAGCGCGGCGGCGCTCTCGTGCAGCTCGCGGACGCGCTGAGCCGCCGCCAGACGGGGCGACAGCAGTTCCTCGGCCTGACGCATGACGGCGTCGAGTTTCGCGGTGGCGACCCTGACCGTACCGGCAGCCAGATCGGGCGCGAGATGGGGCGCAGCAGTCGCCGGCATCGGCGTCTCGGGCAAGGGCGCCGGCGGCGGGACCGCCGCGGCCGGCATGTCGGCGCCGGGCGGGGACCCTGCTGCGGCGTCGTCGAGCCGCCGCATCAACGCCGCGACCGCCGGCGAGCGCGACCGGGAAGGGCCGGCGCCCGGCGCCAGCAGCCCGCCGAGGGCATCGACCGCCTGTTGCAGCAGGTCGACCAGCGGCGGCGAGACGGCGAGCCGCTTGCCCTTCAGCGCGGCGAACACGCTTTCCAGCGACTGGCATACCGACTCGATTTCCATGAGGTTCACGGCCCGGGCGGCGCCCTTCAGGCTGTGCGCCTCGCGGAATATGGTCTCGACGGTTTCCGCCTGCGGTTCTCCCGGCGGCGTTTTTTGAACGTCGCCAGGAGTTTTTTCAGCAGCTCGTCGTTCTTGTTGGCCATGATGTTTTTTATGGGTTAGCCCATTCCCCCTCGCAGTGGGAAGGGAGGGGGTCGATGAACGCTCCACGCGTTTGCCCCCTCCCCTTCAAGGGGAGGGTTGGGGTAGGGATGGGGTTCCAGTGCCAACCAGATCGCTTCGACAACCGATTCAATCTCATTCAAAACCTGATTGTTCCAGAACCGCATGATTCGAAAACCAGCACTTTCCAACATCTGATCCCGAACCAGATCCTGCACTGATCCGTTATGTTGCCCGCCATCGATCTCAACAACCAGCTTCACCTCCAGACAAACAAAATCAAGAATGAAGTCTCCGAATGGATGCTGACGTCTGAATTTGCGGCCTTTAACCTGACATCCCCGTAGCCGTTTCCAAAGCGCCTGTTCGGCATCCGTCATATTGCGGCGAAGTGCTCTTTGCAGGCGGTTTTTCAACACGAAATTATTTGTCTGGCCTTTCACTGTTTACCTCCATCCTGTCTGCACTACAAACCCCCATCCCCACCCCCAACCCTCCCCTTGAAGGGGAGGGGGCAAACGCGAGAAACATTCACCGACCCCATCCCTGCCTTCACCTTAAAGGGGAAGGCGCATGGCTTCCTCCCCTTTAAGGTGAATGGGGTG
>NCIF01000034.1 GCA_002256785.1 Hydrogenophilales bacterium 17-61-9 | reverse complement strand
TCGTCGCCTACTGCCGCGGCCCTTTCTGCCTGATGGCCATTGAAGCGGTGGAATACCTGAACAAGGAAGGTTTCCACGCCATCCGTCTGGAAGACGGCGTGGCCGAATGGCGGGCGCAAGGTTTGCCGGTGGAAATAGCCGAATGAGGCGCCCGCAGCACGTGTGTCCCGGCCCCGGTTTAACGGCTGCAACAAAATTTTGTAGGGGACGTGTTTCCATGAATTTCGAAAATGAGATTCATGTCCGCCGGAATGACCACATCGCGGCAGTGGGTCGCGGGGGGCGCTTTACGCTGTCCACCAGGCCGCGCCCATCTCCGGTTGAATTCGCAATCAATAAGTTGTCGCTTGCGTTCCTTGTGCGCGGCGTTGATGCCGCGCGAGGCGAATGCGTCTGCTTCGTAGCTTCCGCCATGGCGATGGCCTCCTAAAAAGTGATAATCTCGTCGGCTTCCGGGATCAGGGCGCTCAAGCCTTTCATCGAACGCTTCTTCACGCCGGGAAGCGGGTAGCCATCCTCCCAGCCCGCATGGCGCCGCCGCACGCCTGCACGTCGGGGCCGTCGTCGAAATGATCAGCGCCTAGGTCAGGTTTCTGCTAGAACCACTTGAAGAGCCAGTACTTTTCGTAGGCCACCTTACCCCAATGCAGCAGGCGTCCGGCTGGTCTCAGCTTCATGCGCGGCGCGGGCTCGGCGTAGAAGTTGCCGCTGCCGAAACCGGCCTGGCCGTCGCCGGCCTCGATGAAGCATGCACCCTCGCCCTGGAATTGCGTCATCGTGCCAGCGCCGCTGATATCGGCTGCGATGTTGTGCGCGATCACTTCGGCCTGCCCGTGCGCCAGCACGCCGGCCTTGGGCAGCGGCTTGCCGATGGCGAGCGGGATGCCGGTCACGTCGCCGATGGCGTAGACACCGGGAAAAGACGTGGCGAGCGTGGCGCGATCCACCGCAACCCAGCCGCTGTCGCCGCACAGCCCCGCATCGCGCACCGCTTGCGGCGCGCGATGCGGCGGCACATAGACCAGCAGGTCGAAATCCGCGCTGGCGCCGCTGTCGAAATGGATGCGGCGCGCGCCGGGGTCCACCGACGCGACTTTTTCCTGCGGGTGGTAGCCGATGCCTTTTTGCTCGACCATGGCCCGCACCTGCGCCGAGGCCTCGGCGCCCGCCACCGGCATCGGCCCCGGCTCGGGCGAGTAGAGATCGATCTGAATTTGATCGCGTAGCCCGCGCCGGCGAGTGTCCCATTCCAGCAACATGGCCGCCTCGTAGGGCGCGGCCGGGCACTTGAACGGCATCGCGCTCACCA
Organism: Hydrogenophilales bacterium 17-61-9; assembly: GCA_002256785.1. Lineage (GTDB taxonomy): Bacteria > Pseudomonadota > Gammaproteobacteria > Burkholderiales > Thiobacillaceae > Thiobacillus. The sequence goes on along the minus strand of NCIF01000034.1, from coordinate 14,751 downwards.
GCACCGCGACGCGACCTTGCGTCAGGCCTAAGCGCGCGTCGCGAATCGCTTCCGCGCCGGCCAGGCTGTAAAGATTGTGTCCGGCCTCGGCCAGCCCCGGCACCGCATCCGGCGCCAGCTCCGCGCCCAGGGCGATGACCAGGTAATCCGCGATCAACACTTTGCCGTCTACGCTCACCGCGCGGCGCAGCGGGTCGATGCGTTCGACCCGGCCCTGCACCCGTTCGATGCCGCGACGTGCGAGCGCGGTGTAAGGCCGGGAAATCTGCCGCGGCGTGCGCAGCCCGAGCATCAGCCACAGCAGGGAAGGTTGAAACAAATGCGTGGACGCTTGCTCCACCAGCACGATGCGGTGCTCGCGCGGCAGCGCACGCCGCAACTGGCTGGCGGCGACGATGCCGCCGATGCCGCCGCCCAGAATCAATACGGTTTTGCCCTGTGCCATGAGTTGCCCACGAAATTGGCCGAGACTACAAACCCACCATGGTGGCCGCCGCATCCCACTCGCGCACGGTCTCCAGCAGTTGCCCCGCGTGGGCTGCCTCCGGATCGTACGCCACGGTCAGCATGTGGGCGTGCGTGGGGCTGAAGGTTGCCGCGACCACCCCCTTGCTTGCGATCAACGCGTCCTCGATTTTTGCGCGTTGCCCGGCGCTCAATGCCGGATGCACGTGAATCAGAATATCTGTGATGTCCATAGCGATCTCCTTTGCCCGTTGCGTTGCAAAGCGGCCTCGAAGACCGGGACCGCGGTTCTACTCGACCATCTTTGCACAATGCGGCCGGAATCTGCCGCGCACGCCCTCACCCGCCAGCGGTCACACCTCTAGAAAGTCAGCACCCGGTCGCTTTCGCGGGTGAGGCGATACAAGTCCTGCAGGGTGGACAGGGCGCACACTTCGCCCGCGTCGGCGTTGCGCAGCTTGAGACAGGTGCCGCAGGCGTCGATCTTGCCGCCGCCGTCGACCACATCCCGCATCGCCTGCGTCACGGCGAAATGTTCCGTGTCCAGCGACTCGCATTCGACGCCTTTGCCGAGCAGGAACACATTGACTGTATCACCCTGCCCCAGCGCGAATTTGCCCAGACGGAATGCATTCCACACGGTTTCCGGATCGTTCGAACTGATGATGATGCCTAGTTTCATCGTAGCCTCCGCTGGCGAATGTTTTACCGGGTTCCGGACAGAATCCTGAACGTCATGCGTCCGGCGACGCTGCCGAGGGTCTCGCCGGGGTCGGGATTGCCCACCCGAAACCACATGCCCGCTGTTTCGCCCCTGGCGTAAGGCGTGCCGTTTTCCAGCATGCCGGTTTCGGTGATGCGCACCGGCGTCGTGGCCAGGATATCGATCCGATAGCCCGCGGCATGCGCTGCCACCGCGTAGCCTTGCTTCATGGCGGATATCTCTTCGCGGCTCAGGGTGCAGGCCTCGCACACTTCAACATGAAGCGCGGGGAGCGGGCCGGCCCGGGCCGGAGATTCGCACGCGGCCTGTTCTTGTGGCGGCGGCTGCATTCCGGCTTCCAGGGGCCGGGCGGCGGTACCATTCGACAGCGCGAACAGGAACGACAGCGCAAGAACGGCGGCAACGGTGCGGATTGGGGTCATGGCGGTTCCTTTTATACGGCCGGACTGAACGGACGGGCGAAGAGGCTGTACCCCGGCGCGCCCGCCCCGATCCTGAGCGGCGTGCCGGCGGTCTCGGCATAGGGGGCGGTAAGGAGATTGAGCGGGCCTGCCGCCGCCGGCGGGACAAGCTGGAAATCGCGGGCGTGGTTGTAGGCCACCCAGTTGGCCTCGGCGCCGCCCAGCAGATAGGCGTTGACCTCGCGTTGCAGCGCGTCGGGCACGCCTTCGTCGGCCAGCTTCAAGGCGTCGGCGGGGTCGGCCGGCACCCAGCCTGAGCCGCCCATATACACCTCGGCGCGGGTATGCAGCGCCTGGGTGACGTCGCCGGAAGCGCCGAGCGCGGGCGCGAAGCGCGACGCCGCGACACGAACGCCCTGCACGGTGCGCGCCGGCAAGCCGGCGGCGCGGCACAAGGCCACCAGCAGCGAATTGATGTCGACGCACTTGCCGCAGAACTCTCCGGCCGCCAGCATCGCCGGCACATCGCCCAGACCGCACCAGGCGACATCGAAGCGGCGCTGCGCATGCGCCAGCACCCAGTCGTAGAGCGCGCGCAGCTTGTCCGCCGGCGCCGTCAGCCCCTGCGTGATCGATTCGGCGCGGCTGCGGATTGCACCCTCGGCCGGCAGGTGCGCGCTCGCCGCCAGATAGCGGCGCGCCTCCTCGGGCAAGGGCGCGCCCGCATCTGCCTGCGCGAGGTCGCAGGCCACCGCCTGCGTTTCCACCCGCGTGGAGACGCTCAGCGTGGGATCGTCCTGCACCCCCGGCCAGCGCACGAACAACATCGGCGCGCCATGCTGTGGATCATGCTGGAGCGCATGTTCGGCAAAGTTGCCGCTGCTTTCCAGCGCAAGCCGGCGCTGCTGCCGGGCATCCTGCGGCACGGGCAGCCACAGGGCGAGATCCCGGAAGCGGCCCTGCAATGCCAGCCGGAAAGTCAAATCGGTTTGCACGGTGGATGCCATGTCAATGTCCTGCCGGCCGGCTGGCGCGGGCATGGGCGTCGAAGCCGCCCTTGGCTTTCCAGCCTTCGATGCCGTCCTGCAGCACCTTGACGTTGTCGTAGCCGAGCAGGCGCAGCGCGAACACGGCCTGAGCGGACAGCGAGCCGGAGTTGCAATACATCACCACCATGCGGTCCTTCGGCAGTTCGGCGCGCCGCGCCACCGCCTGTCGCCAGTCGATGTTGATCGCGCCGGGTATGTGTTCCTTCGCATACTGGGCGGCGTCGCGCGCATCGACGATGAAAACCTTCTTCCAGTCGTCCGCAGGAATCTGCTCCGGCCAGATCAGACTGCTGCCGTATTCGGCGAAGTCCATGTAGCCGGACAGCGCATCGACCACGACGGGGTTGTCTTGCGCCCGTGCCGGCGCGGCCAGCACGACGAGACCGGCGAGTGCAATCATGTGAAGGATTTTGCTCATGCGTCTTCCTTTGCCGGGTTGAGGTGCGGATGGGTTTCCTCGCACACCAGCAGCACGATCAGACCGGAAACGAACATGGCGCCGGCGGTGAACCAGAAGCCGGCCTCGATGCCACCGAACAACGCCGCCACCGCACCCAGCAACAGCGCACCGATACCGTAGCCGAGATCGCGCCAAAAGCGATAGATGCCGATGGCAGAACCGCGCCAGTTGGGGTGGGCAATGTCGGATACAGCAGCGGACAAGGTCGGATACAGCAGCGCCATGCCAAAGCCCATCACCGCCGCCGCAAACGACCACCACAGCTCGCCTTCACCCATCAACACCATCGCCACGCCGGCGCCACACAGCCACATGCCCCAGATGACGGGCTTCTTGCGGCCGATGCGGTCGGACCAATGGCCGGTGAGGAATTGCGAAATGCCCCAGACGAAGCCATACACGCCGACCACCCAACCGATGCCGGCGAGAGAAAGACCGTGTTGATAGAGGTAAACCGGGAAAAACACCCACACCAGCGCGTCGACGAATTTTTCCACCAGACCGGCCTGGCTGATCGACGCCAGACGCTTGTCGCGCCATGACATCAAGGTGAAGACTTCCCAGGTGCCGGGCTGCGCGGAGATGTTAACGGGATAGCGCGGAGTCGGCCCGGTCATCAAGCCTGCGGCGTGTTTCTTGCCTTCGGCAAGCGCCCACGGCAAGGTGTCCTTTATCCATAGCAGGGTAAACAAGCCGGCCAGGGCCACCACCACCAGACCAAAAATCAGCAGCCCTTCACGCGGGCCATAGGCAGTGGCCAGATAACCGGTGATCACCCCCGCCACGGCGACGCCAAAGTAGCCGGAGAACTCGTTGATGCCGATGGTGAGGCCGCGCTGATCGGCGGTCGTGAGATCGAGCTTGGAGGTTTGCGTCATCGACCAAGCCAGACCCTGGTTCACCCCCAGCAGCACAGTCGCCGCCACGATCCAGCCCCAGCTCGGCGCATACATGATCATGAACGGGATCGGCACCGCGGCCAGCCAGCCGATGAACAGCACCTTCTTGCGGCCGATGCGTTCGGACAGGCGACCGGCCACAAAATTGAGCGTGCCCTTGACGAAGCCGAAAGCGGTAACGAACGCCATCAGCATCATGAACGAACCTTTGGCCACGCCGAATTCGGTTTCGGCGAGCGCCGGCACCACGGTGCGGAACATGCCGATGGTGAGGCCGACGAAAAACACCTGCACCAGTTGATGCGAAAACTGGGCCAGGTTGTTGCGGATGCCGTAGCGGTAATCCGCCACCATTTGAGTTGTCGACATGATCAGTTGCCGAGGTTGAAGTCAACCATGCGATCCATTTCCGCAGGGCGCGGCGGAATCGACCCGGTGAGCTCGGCAATGAACGCGTCCCTGTTCATCGACAGCATCGGACTCCAGCGTTTTTCGAAGCCGATGGTCGACATCGGCTTGCCCGACATGCCTGCGCCGCAGACGCTGCCGGACGTGTGGCCGGGATACAGTTCCACCTCGGGCGCCAGCGTAAGCAGCCGCTGGTGCACCGTATCGTAGAGCTGGCCGGCCATCTCGACTTCCTTGCCCGCCAGGTCGGGGCGCCCTGCACTGCCCACAAACAGCGTGTCGCCGGTGAGCACAAACCACGGCGCCGCATCGGCAGCCGTCGCGCGGCGCTTGTCGGCCACGGTCAAACTGATGGAATCGGGCGTATGGCCGGGGGTGTGCAGCACCTCGACAACGACATTGCCGACGTCGATGCGCTGTCCATCCTTGAGCGGCTCGAAAGGAAACTTCACGCGGCTGCTGTTGGACTCGTGCAGGCAATACAACGCGCCGGTTTTTTCCGCCAGTGCGCGGCCGCCCGAAAAGTGGTCGGCATGCACATGGGTGTCGATGACGTGGGTGATTTTTACGTCCTGTCTGGCGGCTTCGTCGATGAACCACTGCTCATCGCCCAGCACCGGATCGACAGCCACGCCGACATGGCAGGAACCGCAACCGAAAAAGTAGGACAGGGTGGCGTCTTTGGCCAGCAATTGACGGAAAAACATGGCGGTCTCCTAAGTATGCAATCAATGAAAAAGGGATCAGGCAGTGGTCAGCGGCAACCCCGCCGCCTGCCATTCGGCCGTGCCGTCGGCGATTTTCTGCGCGCGGTAGCCGTGTTCCTGCAGCAGCGCCACCGCCTCGGCCGACATCATGCAAAACGGCCCGCGGCAGTAAGCGACGATGTCCTTGTCGGCAGGCAGCTCCTTGATGCGCTGGCGAATTTCGTCGAGCGGCATCGAGCGCGCGAACGGCAGATGGCCGCTGTCGTATTCGGCGGACGGGCGCACGTCGATCACCACCACGTCGCCGCGCCGCGCCTTGCTCATCAGCGAACGCCGGGTTTCGGCGTCGAGCTTTTCCGGCGCCGAAAAAATCCCGTCCATCGCCACCTTGAGCTCGACCAGGTGTTCTTCGGCCACCGTGCGCAGCTTGACCCACAGCGCGCTGACGTCCTCGCCCGACAGCCGATAGGCGATAAAGCGCCCATCGCGCTCCGCCACCACCAGCCGCGCCGATTTCAGCACCTTGAGGTGCGCGCTCGCCAGCTTGATGTCGATGCCGGCTTCGGCCGCCAGGGCATCCACGGTTTTTTCGCCCTGCGCCAGGAGTTCCAGCAACTCCAGCCGCTTGGGGCTGGAGACCGCCTTGCCGATGCGGGCCACTTCTTCGTAGAGCAGGTCTTTGGTTTTTCGCTTATCCATAAAACGTATATTCTAACGATTATTAGAATAAAGCAAGCCCTATTTGCAGGCGGAAAGGCGGCGAAACAGGCTGAATGTCGTATTCAGGCGACACACGCGCCTTTTTGCGCTTGCGGATTACCAGGCGAAAGCCGACATCCTGTTGATTCAATATGATTTTATTTATTCTTCACCGGCCCTGCGCCAGGACGGCAACGTCCCCCTCGCGGCGGCGCCCAAGGAATCAAGGAGCACACACTGTTGGGATGGGTCGTTTCATTCCCTGCTTTCTGGCGGTTCCCCACACCGCAGCTATTTGCAGCGCTACACACCGGGCCCGGACCGACGCCACAACCACCAAGCAACTGTTTTTAATTGACTTTACCGGGATTCAGAAATGACTGATGGTGCAACTGATGGGCCCATGCCCCCATCGGCTGAGTTCGCTATCGGCACGCAGGAAAATCCGGCGTTTTTTTCGCGTGACACGCGCTCTGCTTTTTAGCAAATCGCTCACAAAAGACATAAATATCAAATAAAAACAACAACTTGAAAAACCGCTCTCTATACGTTGCTCTATGGCGACAAAATCGCGGCCATTTCTTCCGGTCACGTGTTCCCCCGCCACCTTAAACATTCTACCCATATGATTTTATTGAAATAAAACCCCCTGGCACGGACATCGCTTTAGTCAGGTCAGGGTGCAGTGATTGCATTCGATTTTTTTAATTCAACATAGGAGATAGACCATGAACACGAAGTTTCCCCATTCCGGCTTATTGAAACTGACCCTGGCAGGTGCGATCAGCGCCTTCGCACTTTCGCAGGCTATCGCGGCCGAACCGGCCACGTCGCCATCGACGGATTTAAATTCATTTGACGGCAACAAGGATGGCACGGTAAGCCAGCAAGAGTATTTGGCGAAAGGCGGCCAGAAGAAAGGTTTCGAAGCAGGCGATGCCAACGGCGACGGCAAGTTGGACAGCAGCGAGTTAAGCAAGGCCATCGCTTCCGAGATGGGCATTTCACCGCCCCCAAGCAACTAAGAAAGCGCGATCCATACATGCCGCTCGCCCTGAGCCCGGAGCCATAATCCGGCCGAGCCGGGTGAAGGGCACGGCATGCAGGATTGCGAACAAAAGCGTCCGTTCATGGCGGCACGCTCGCCATGAACGGAATAAATCAGCGCTTCCCCGCGGGGAAGCGCTGATTTATTCCGCCATTGCGCCTGCAGGCGAATAAAGAGCCGAATGGCCTCCAGGCCATTACGGGTACGGTTAAGGCTATCCCCGATAAACGCAGCCCGAGTCGTGCGTTTCCATTACCCTGATTTGAGACAGGCCGGGCAACACCGGTTTGAGCTGCTGCCACAACCACACGGCCAGATTTTCGCTGGTGGGGTTGTCCAGCCCGGCGATGTCGTTGAGGTTGCGGTGATCGAGCGCGGCGTGGATGGGTTGCCAGGCGGCTTCGATGTCAGCGAAGTCGAGCACCCAGCCGAATTGCGGATCGAGCTCGCCGCTGACGGTGAGTTCGACCTGAAACGAATGGCCGTGCAGGCGCGAGCACGGATGGGCGTCGGGCAACGCGGGCAGGCGCCGCGCGCATTGCAGGTGAAAAATGCGAAAGATATCCATGCGGCATTCTCGCGCAAGTTGCGGGCGCTGACTATGCGGATGGATGCTGGGCGGATGTCCTGCCCCTAAACGGTCGGCCCGGCGCAAACGCGCCGGGCCGAAAACTCACGCCGCGCAACAGCCCTCTGATTGCGCGCCCGGTCTGCCGCTGGCCTGGATCGGCGGGCACGGCACGGTGCCATACGAGCAATACACGCAACAATCGCCCGGCTTGGGTTTCAGCACGGCATGGCACGCTGCGCACTCATAAAACCACTGGCAGGCATCGGTGGGCATGGTCTCGGTTTTGACGTGACCGCACTGCGGACACGTGATCGTGGAATCGGGAATGAATTCACTCATCGGGCGCCGCCCTTGACCGACGCCGGATACCCCGCATTGGCGGTTGCCTGCATGATCTGATCCACGCTGGCCTTGGCGTCGTCATAGGTCACCACGGCCTGGCGCTTATCGAAATCGACTTCGGTCTGCTTCACGCCATCCACCCTGGATATCGCCTTCTTCACCGTAATCGGGCACGCGCCGCAGGTCATGCCGGGCACGCCGAGGGTCACGGTCTTCTGCGCAGCCAGCAGCGGGCCTGAAAATGCGACCAGCACAGCCGCCAGGAAAATGGATTGCTTCATACAGCCTCCTTTAATAAAACAGCGATGCATACCAGGGAAAAGCGAGCAGGAGCAGCAGCAGCGCGGCCACCGCCCAGAAGATCAAACGCTGGCGGCGTTGCACGCCACCGTCGGCACAGGCCCGGCCCGGTTCGCACACGGCAGGCTGGCGATACAGCTTGTGCCCGGCCAGCGCCAGCAAACCCAGCGCGAGCACAACAAAAATGGGGCGGTAGGGCTCAAGCTCGGTGAGCGTGGACAGCCATGCGCCGCCCAGCCCCAGCGAAACAAGCACCAGCGGCGCCACACAGCACAAGGACGCGCCCACAGCAGCCAACGCGCTCGCCCACAGGGTGGGTTTCATGTTCATGGATCTATCCCGATGATCTCGATGGACGTAGCATAAGGTCCGTACCCCACTACGGAGTCAAGCGAACATGCTGACGATTTCAAAACTGGCACGCGCAGCGGGCGTCAATGTCGAGACGATTCGTTTCTATCAACGCCGCAACCTGCTGACCGAGCCGGTCAAGCCGCTGGGCGGGATCCGCCACTACAGCCAGCCCGATGTGGCGCGCGTGCTGTTCATCAAGGCGGCCCAGCGCATCGGCTTCACGCTGGATGAAATCGCGCAGTTATTGAATCTGGACGACGGCATGCATTGCTCGAAAGCCCGGGAGATTGCCGAGCACAAACTGGAGGCGGTGCGGGAGCGGCTGGCCGATCTGCAACGCATCGAAACCGCCCTGGCGCAACTGGTCGGCCGCTGCGAGGCCAGCCGGGGCACGGTCAGCTGTCCGCTGATCGACGCGCTGCAACCGTCGATTGCGGATAGCTGAAATTCAGGCCGCGAGTTCCTTTGCCAGTGCGTTGCGGCGGCCGGTTTCGCTGCCGGTCAGCGCAAAGCCCTGCAAGCGTCCGGCAGTGTCGACATGCAGGGCGCAGATGCCGGTGTCGCTGCATTCCACTTGCCAGCCACCGGCCGCACCGATTCTGGGCGGCAGCACCGCAACCGGATGCGCCGGGGTTTTGACCATCACCGGCATGGCGGGATACACCACCGGGGTCGGGGTAGCGGTGAGCGTGGCGGCCAGCGCGCGCGCCTGCACCATCAGCGGTTGAACATAAGGCAGGTTCAGTCCCTCGACTTCGGCGCAGTCGCCCATCGCATACACATTCGCCACGCCGGTTTCCAGCAGCGCGCTGGTCTGGATGCCGCGCCCCGCCGGGATGCCCGCCGCCTGCGCCAGCCGGGTGCGCGGCTTGAGGCCGATCGCCGACAGCACGACATCGGCCGCAACCATCTCGCCGTTGTCCAGCGTCACCTGATAGCCGGCTGCCGTGCGCGCGACGCGTTTGCCGGTGCGGCCGAAATGCCAGCGCACCCCCAGCGCGGCGAGGCTGTCGGCCAGGCGCTGGCCGGCCTCCAGCGGCAGCAGGCGCTCCAGCGGCCAGCCGCCCAGGTGCACCACCTCGACCGCGAACCCGGCCTGCGCCAGATCGTTGGCGAACTCGCAGCCGATCAGACCGCCGCCTAGCACGGCGATACGCTGCTTGCCGTCGATGGCGCGGCGGAAGGCGGCGTAATCGGCCAGGTCGTTCACCGCCAGCACCGCATCCGCGCCGTCGCCGGCGAGGCCATGCGGAACCGGGTCGGCGCCGAGGGCGAGCACCAGTTTGCCGTATTCGAGTTCGCCGTTTTGGGTACGGAGTCGCTGCGAAGCGATGTCGATCGCGGTGACCCGGGTATGCGTCAGGATCGTCGCATTCAGATCGGCCGCCAATTTTTCCGCGCCGGCGCCCGCCAACGCCGCCGCCGTCTTGCCCGCAGCGAGCGCATTCGACAGATTGGGCTTGGAATAGAACGCGCCGTCGTCCGCGGTCACGAGCGTGACCGGCGTGGTCGTGTCGCGCTTGCGGATTTCCTTCAGCAGCGTGTAGCCGGCGAGGCCGGAACCGACGATGACGATGGGGGGCATGAGAAATTCCTTAATCATGACGGCGCGCACTGCGCGCCGTCTGTGGGTTGAATCGATTCAGGCGGCGGTGATTTCCACCATATCGAAATCCGCCTTCGAGACGCCGCAGTCCGGGCATTCCCAGTTTTCCGGGATATCTTCCCAGCGGATGCCGGCAGCGATGCCGTGCTCCGGGTCGCCGCTGGATTCGTCATATACATAACCGCAAACAATGCATTGCCAGACTTTCATGGTGTTTCCTTTTTGATGATTAACTACGAGTGATGTGTTCAGGCGGCAATCGCGTCTTGCTGCGCCTGGTAGTGCCTGGCGTGCTTTTCTTCCACGCGGGCCAGCGCGGCAAAGCGCCTGGCGGCCTTGTCCAGCACGCGCTTGAACATCTCGGCGTGATCTTTGGATTCCACAATCTGCTCGTCAATCTCGGCTACCGCGGCATCATGCCCTTCCTGCATCGCCTCGTGGCGGAACTTCGGATACATCTCGGTGTATTCGTAGGTTTCGCCCTCGATCGCGTATTGCAGGCACCTGGTCGGCGTCATGGTTTCACCGGCGAACAACAGCTCGGCGTGGCCAAAGGCGTGCAATAACTCCTGGTCGGCGGTCGACTCAAAGACATTCGCCGTCGCCTCGTCGCCGGCAGCGCGGCACAGTTTGGCGAAGTAGCGGTATTTGATATGCGCCATCGACTCGCCGGCAAACGCGGCTTCGAGATTCCGGATGGTTGGGGATTGCGTGTTGTGCATGGTGACTCCTGTCGGGTTAGGTTGCAATGTCAATCAAGACAGGACGCATGTTAGACATTATCAATATCACGATCCAACGGATAGTCTGGATAATTTCGATTGATCGCGTCAATAACTATTTTCCGGGGAATGGCTGTGCAACACTGGCGGCCCTTTTTCATTAACCGGAATGTCATTCAACGCATGGACTGGACGCTATTCGGCTCGGCGCTGCTGTCGTCCACCCTGTTCCCCGGCGGCTCCGAAGCACTGCTGCTGTATCGCCTGCACCAGGGCGCCGACCCGTTTTTCAGCGTGTTGACCGCCACTGCCGGCAACGTGCTCGGCAGTCTCATCACCTACGGCATGGGACGGTTTGGCAGGCAGGCGGTGCAGCGCCGCAGCAACAAGACCGAACAGCACATCGCGCGCGCCGAACGCTGGTTCACTCGCTTTGGCCGCCCCAGCCTGCTATTGGCGTGGCTGCCGGTGGTGGGCGACCCGCTGTGCCTGGTGGCCGGGGTGATGCGCGTGGGGGTGCCCGTTTTTTTGCTGCTGGTGACGCTGGGCAAGCTGGCGCGCTATGCCGCGCTGGCGTGGTTCATGTAGCCCGGCGAAAAGTGCCGGGCCGCGACGTTGAAAGCGGCTGCGGCAACGCGCTCAACCAGCCGGCGCAGCCGATTGAATCAATAGGTATAGCGGGTGCTGGTTTCGTTGATGTCCTGTGCGGTCTGGCTATGCCCGCTCTCGCTGATCACGGTTGTCGTAACCGACGACTTGTTTTCCTCGTAGGGCATCATGGTTTCAGGATCGACGATCAGGGTCAGGGTTTTGACGACCTCGGCGCTGTCGATGGACAGTTTTATATCCTTCCCGTCTACGCCGGCCATATCCTGCACGGTCTTGACGACAAACTGGTGCATGGCCTGGGTAAAGCCCGGACCGGAAACGCGGGTGGTATGTACGAGCCGCACGCAGGATTGCTTTTCGTCGTTCGCGTGGCAGGCGACGCGGCCTGTCAGCTGCTGGGTCAGCGTCATGGGAAATTGCGTATCGCCGAGGGCAGCCGCCTGATATTGCGTAAAGTAGGTATAAGTTTCGCCCGGCAGATAGCTGCCCCCGGTCCAGTTGTAAACATTGCTGTTCCAGTCATCCTCCAACGAAGCACGCAGCCCTTCTTCTGAAATCAGCCGCTTCATCAATTGCTTCGCCTTCGCTTGCGCCTCGTCGCTATCGCCCGACAAGCCTTCGAGCATCGCTTTCTCGAACCGTTCGTAGTAAGGCCCCATGTTTTCGATGCGGATGAAATCTCCCCCAGTGCTGACCACATAATCCGGAATCTGCGTCATGGCCTGCTGCAACAGGTTTTGCATGTAATCCTCTTTTTTCTGATCTTTTTTCTTGTCGTTGGACGTCATCTTGAAATCGGTCGCCCGGGTGCTGATCAACACCTCGTTTTCGCCCAGCGGGCGCCACGTGATGGTGCCACCACCTTGCATTTCCAGGACATCGTCGCGCTTGACCCGCTTGCTTGCGTAACTGATTTTTGCTTCGCCCCTGTGCGGCCAGTTGAATTCAAGATCGATACGTTCCCTGGCCGGGCGCGGCTTTGCCGACTCCCGAAACGACGAGAAGACTTCGCGCAGCAGGTTCGGCTTGGCTTTGTAGCTTGCTTCCGGCATCCAGGCGATCAGGTGATGTTTCGCGGACTTGCCTTCCACCACTGTGCTCAAGTAGGTAAACCGGGCGTCGCCGTCAAAACCGGATATTTCATGTTCCACTGCGGGGCGGCCATGAAGGGTCAGCTTTCTGGCTGGCGATATCCGACCATCCCGCAAGTCATCCAGCAGCCTTGTGCTGAGTTTTCTGGACAGCTTGTCCAGCGGCATCGGCTCAAGCTCGTCGGGCAGATAGGTGTTGACCACCAGCACGCTGTCGCCCTGCGTATCCGTCACGCGCAGCGCGGCGGCTCTGCCGACGTGCGGTCGAACGAGCCAGCGCTCGCCCGGCACGCTGATTTCGGACAAACCATCGTCCGAGTACAGCGTGCGCGCGCCGGCAAGGGTCGACGACGCCCACAGCAGCAGCATCGCACCGGCAAGCGCAATAGTCGTTTGAAAAGCAGTGCGATTCATGGAGCATTCCTTTTGATATCAACGGGACAGGATCGGGCGCGTTGAACACTATGCCAGGGCTCTTGATTGCAGCCCGGCCGGGTCAATCAGCGCGTTTCAGCCTTATCGGAAGTTGAATGCGCCATCTTTAGCCGGACATCGCGCGCTTCGCTGCGGCCGGGACCGCCCCCTGCTATAGACGGACCCGGATGGCGAAGAAAGTCGCGTCGAAACCGTATCATCGGCGAACTTTATGCCGCTGCATGTCTCGTACAGCTCCCCCAGGCAAGGAATAACCCACTGTGCTATCGATGAATATCGGCCCCCTCGCGCTACCCGTTGGCGTGCTCAGTCTGCTGGCCGCAGGCATCGTTGCAGCAGGCGTCGGCCATTGGGTCGGCCGCCGCACCCAAACTGGCATCGTCAACACCTTGAGCGACATGCTGATCGCCGCCGTCCTGGTGGCGCGCATTGCGTTCGTCGCCACGTGGTTCGACATCTACCGCGCGGCGCCATGGTCGATACTCGACATCCGCGATGGCGGATTCATGCTGTGGCCAGGGGTGGCTGCGGCGGTGCTGGTCCCGCTATGGCAAGGCTGGCGTCGCCCGTTGCTCCGCAAGCCCTTGGCGGCGGGCCTCGCTGCCGGCGCGCTGGTGTGGGGCGGATTCTTCGCCGCGACGCGCACGACCGAACAATCGTCATTGCCGACAGCAGCGCTGACAACGCTGGCCGGCGAACCGACCAGCCTGACGGCGCTGGCCCGCGGCAAACCCATGGTGGTCAATCTGTGGGCCAGCTGGTGCCCACCGTGCCGGCGCGAAATGCCGGTGCTCGCCGCCGCGCAGCAACGCGAAACCGGGGTGACCTTCGTGTTCGTCAACCAGGGGGAAGATGCGGCGACTGCCCAGCGCTATCTCAGCGCCGGGCAACTCGGTCTCGCCAATGTCCTGCTCGACCCCGACACCGGCCTCGGCCGCGAAGTGGGCTCAGGGGCGTTGCCCACCACGCTGTTCTATGACGCCGCAGGACGCCGGGTCGATACCCACCTGGGTGAACTTTCTGCCGCTTCGCTTGCCAGCAAGCTGCAACCGCTGCGCGCGACCGCCAACGCAACGGGCACAGCACGAGAACAATGACATCCCCACCCACGACGAAGCCGGCCATACCGGGCCCAATCCGGCACGCTGGCGCAAGCTCTCGCCCCGCACACGGGCCCTGCGACCCTGGCGCTGTGGATACTTGCCTGGCAGGCGGTGCTGGCTGGACTGCGCCTGACGCACGATCCCGCGCTGTCCAAAAACAGGTCACCCTGCTCGATGGCGCAACAACGCGAACGCGGCGTGAGCTTTGTCGATGCATCCCGCTTTCAAAATGAATTTTCAACATAAAGGAACGACGCACCATGATTAAAAAAGCATCCCTCGTAGCGGCCGGTTTGCTCACGCTGTTCGGCATACTGACCGTAACCGCCCAGGCCAAGGACTGGCCTGCACCGATCAAGGCACTGGAAAAGCAGGGAATTGAGGTCATCGGCACGTTTGACGCACCCGGCGGGCTGACCGGCTATGCCGGCATAGTGGAACAGCAGCCGATCGCTGTTTACCTCACCGCCGACAAAAAATACGCCATCGTCGGCCCCATGATCGACGGCAAAGGCGCCAACCTCAGCCAGCAGCCGCTCGAAAAACTGGTCAGCAAACCGATAACCGACCGGATCTGGAAGCAGCTCGAACAAAGCACCTGGGTTGCCGACGGCAAGAACACCGCGCCGCGCATCGTCTACACCCTTACCGATCCCAACTGCCCTTACTGCAACAAGTTCTGGAACGACGCCCGCCCCTGGATCACGTCCGGCAAAGTGCAGTTGCGCCACGTCATGGTCGCCATCCTCGGGCCCACC
>NCIF01000033.1 GCA_002256785.1 Hydrogenophilales bacterium 17-61-9 | reverse complement strand
GGCGCAGAAGATGAATGACGAGGATGTGATTGCGGCGACCCGGGAATGGCTGGAAAAGGCGGTGATCGGGCTCAACCTGTGCCCGTTCGCCAAGGCGGTCTACGTGAAGAACCAGGTGCGCTTCGTGGTGAGCCACGCGCCGCACCTCGACGGCCTGCTGGAGGATCTCGACCGCGAACTGGATTTTCTCGCCGCCGCCGACCCCGACGCAATCGACACCACGCTGCTGATTCACCCCGCGCTGCTGCCGGACTTCCTCGATTTCAACGACTACATGCAGCTGGCCGAAGCAGCGGTGGACGAGCACGAGCTGGACGGCGTGATCCAGATTGCCAGCTTCCATCCGGCTTTCCAGTTCGAGGGCACCGCGCCCGACGACATGGGCAACTACACCAACCGGGCGCCGTTCCCCACCCTGCACCTGTTGCGCGAGGCGAGCATCGAACGGGCGGTGGCCGTCTTTCCGGAGGCCGAGACGATTTACGCGCGCAATATCGAGACGCTGAACACGCTTGGGATCGAGGGCTGGCAGGCCTTGTGGCGCAAGCCCTGAAATGGGCGTTTTCTGGACAGGGCGTGACCAGTCCATGGATAATGCCGTCTCCTCTTGATGCGCTGAGTCCGGAACGCTCCCGCAGTCCCATGTAAATCCATCCCCCTTGTTTTCGTCATCCTTTCGCGCTCGATGCCCGCGGCATCCGTGCGAAGCGTTCTGTTTTCAGGGTTCTGATTCCGGGTTGCTCCGTCACCGGCCGGAGTCGGCCCGCATGACATATTGGGTTGTTCAATGATGCATTCCCTCCGACAAAACTGGTTCTCCAACCTGCGCGGCGACCTGCTGGCCGGCATGGTGGTCGCGCTGGCCCTGATTCCCGAGGCGATCGCCTTCTCGATCATTGCCGGCGTCGACCCCAAGGTCGGCCTCTATGCCTCGTTCTGCATTGCGGTGGTGACCGCCTTCGTCGGCGGCCGCCCCGGCATGATTTCCGCCGCCACCGCCGCGATGGCGGTGTTGATGGTGACGCTGGTGAAGGAACACGGTCTCGAGTATCTGCTCGCCGCCACGCTCCTGACCGGCGTGCTGCAGATCGCCATGGGCTATCTCAGGCTGGGCTCGCTGATGCGCTTCGTCTCGCGCTCGGTGGTCACCGGCTTCGTCAACGCGCTGGCGATCCTGATCTTCATGGCGCAGCTGCCCGAGCTGACCCACGTCACCTGGCACGTCTACGCCATGACCGCTGCGGGCCTCGCGATCATCTACGGCTTTCCCTATGTGACCCGGGCGATCCCCTCGCCGCTGGTGACCATCGTCGTGCTGACCGGGCTGGCGATGTATTTGAACCTGGATATCCGCACCGTCGGCGACATGGGCGCGCTGCCGGACACGCTGCCGGTCTTCCTGTGGCCCGAGGTGCCGCTCACATTCGAGACGCTGGCGATTATTTTCCCGTATTCGGTTTCGCTTGCGGTGGTGGGCCTGCTCGAATCGCTGATGACCGCGACCATCGTCGACGAACTCACCGACACGACCAGCGACAAGAACCGCGAGTGCAAGGGCCAGGGCGTCGCCAACATCGCTTCCGGCATGATCGGCGGCATGGCCGGCTGCGCGATGATCGGCCAGTCGGTGATCAACGTGAAGTCCGGCGGCCGCACCCGGCTGTCCACGCTCGCGGCAGGCGTGTTCCTGCTGCTGCTGATCGTATTCCTCGGCGACTGGGTGGCGCAGATCCCGATGGCGGCGCTGGTCGCGGTGATGATCATGGTGTCGATCGGCACCTTCAGCTGGAGTTCGATCATCGGTCTGAAGCAGCAGCCGCTGAGCAGCAGCGTTGTCATGCTGGCCACGGTGATCGTTGTCGTTGCCACCCACAATCTCGCCATCGGCGTCTTCGTCGGCGTGCTGCTGGCGGCGATGTTCTTCGCCAACAAGGTCGCGCAGTACAAGTACGTCAGCTCGACCCTGAGCGAGGACGGCCTCGCCCGCACCTACACCGTGGTGGGCCAGGTGTTCTTCGCTTCGGCCGACAAGTTCGTCGACTTCTTCGACTTCAAGGAAGCGGTCGACAAGGTGACGATCGATCTCACCCAGGCGCATTTCTGGGACATCACCTCGGTCAGCGCGCTCGACAAGGTGGTGCTGAAGTTCCGCCGCGAAGGCACCGCAGTCGAGGTCATCGGGCTGAACGAAGCCAGCGCCACCATCGTCGACCGCTTCGCGGTGCACGACAAGCCGGGCGCCGTCGACAATCTGATGGGACATTAGGGAGATTCACCATGCCAAACGTAATCGCCTGTATCGACGGTTCCCGCATCACCCTCGCGGTGTGCGACTACGCCGCCTGGGCCAGCCGGCAGATGGACGCCCCGCTGGATTTCCTGCACGTGCTGGGGCGCTCGGAATACCCGATTCCTGCCGATCTGAGCGGCAACATCGGGCTCGGCAGCCGTGAACACCTGCTGCAGGAACTGGCCGAGCTAGACGAGAAGCGCAGCCGGGTGGCGCTGGAGCAGGGCCGCCTCATGCTCGACGCAGCCAAGGCGCGCGCCGTGGCCGACGGCGTGCCCAATCCCACCAGCCGTCAGCGCCACGGCGAACTGGTCGACACCCTGCTCGAATTCCAGGACGACATCCGCCTGCTGGTGATGGGGCGCCAGGGCGAACACGGCGACAGCGCCGGCGAGCACATCGGCAGCCACCTGGAGAACGTGGTGCGCACCCTGCATCGCCCGATCCTGGTGATCCCGGCCGACTACCGCGAACCGCAGCGCATCCTGATCGCCTTCGATGGCAGCGCCACCACCCGCAAGGCGGTCGGGATGGTCGCCGCCAGCCCCTTGTTCCGCGGTCTGCCCTGCCATGTGGCGATGGTCGGCGCCGACCAGGCCGAGGCCCGCGCGCAGCTTGACTGGGCGCGCACGACGCTGGAAACGGCCGGCTTCGAGATCACCGCCAGCCTGCTTTCCGGCCAGGTCGAAGAGGCGCTGTGCGCGTACCGCACCGAGCACGCCATCGACCTGATCGTGATGGGCGCCTACGGCCATTCCAGAATCCGCGAATTTCTGGTCGGCAGCACCACCACCCAGTTGATTCGCCAGTCGAAGATCCCCCTGCTGCTGTTGCGCTGACGACCCCGGCGCCTGGCTGGGGCGACGCGCGCCCGATGCGTCGCCATTCGGCGTCTTGTCGGGCTGGAAGGAAAACCGCACTGGCACGCCGCGCCCTCGTCGGGTTAGGCTTAAGCACCCATTGTCGCCGCCGGGCAACCCCACTAAGGTTGCTTCCTTTGAATGGCTGACCCCCCATGTCGAACCAGACCCGCATCCTCGAACTGCGCCAGGCGCTGGCGCGCGTCATTGTCGGCCAGGCCGCGCTGCTCGACCGCCTGGTGATTGGCCTGCTGGCCGACGGCCATGTGCTGGTGGAGGGGCTGCCGGGGCTGGCCAAGACGACCGCGGTGAAAACGCTGGCGGCGGCCATCCACGGCAGTTTCCGCCGCATCCAGTTCACGCCGGACCTGTTGCCGGGCGACTTGACCGGCACCGACGTCTATCACGAGGGCCAGTTCGAGTTCATCGAAGGCCCGCTGTTCCACGAGATCATCCTCGCCGACGAGATCAACCGTGCGCCGGCCAAGGTGCAGGCGGCGCTGCTGGAAGCGATGCAGGAGCACCAGATCACGGTGGGCGGGGTGACGCGCCCGCTGCCGCCGCTGTTCATGGTGATGGCGACGCAGAATCCGCTGGAGCAGGCGGGTACGTATCCGCTGCCGGAGGCGCAGCTGGACCGCTTTTTGTTGCATGTGTCGCTGGATTACCCGAACAACGCCGAAGAACTGGATATTTTGCGGCGCGATCGCGCGCAGCCTGCGCTGGCCGGACGCGCGCCGCTGCCGGCGGTGATCGATGCCGCGACGGTGCTGGCGGCGCGCGAGGAGGTGCGACAGGTGCATGTGGCGGACGCGGTGGAGGCTTACATCGTGGCGCTGGTGCGCGCCACCCGCGCCCCCGGCGAGTGGCGCGCCGACTGGGCGCAGACGGTGGAGGTGGGGGCCAGCCCGCGCGCCTCGCTCGCGCTGCTGCATGCGTCATCCGCCGCGGCCTATCTGCGCGGGCGCAATTTTGTGACGCCGGACGACGTGCGGGAGCTGGCCGCCGATTGCCTGCGTCACCGCATCACCCTGAGCCTCGACGCGCGCCTGCAAAAACTCAGCCGCGATGCCTTTATCGCCGGCCTGATCGAGGCGGTGCCGGCGCCGTGATCCTGGCGCGAATCAAACAGTTTGTGCGTGCAGGCGCGCAGTCGGGTACGCCCGATGGGTCGATCCACGCGCCGCTGATCGTGGCGACCGACATTGCCGCGCTGGCCGCGCAGGCCAGCCTGCTGGCGCAACTGCCGGTGCGCGAGGTGCACGATCACCATGCCGGCGACTGGGCCTCGCGCTGGCTCGGGCGCGGGCTGGATTTCGAGGAGTCGCGTCTCTACAGCCCCGGCGACGACATCCGCGACATGGACTGGCGCACCACCGCCCGCACCGGGCGTCCGCATCTCAAGATCTATCGCGAAGAGCGCCAGCCCGCCGTGCATCTGGTGGTGGATCGCGGCGCAACGATGCGTTTCGGCACGCGCCGCCGGCTCAAGGCCACCCAGGCCGCGCGGGTGGCGGCGATATTGGCGTTTGCCGCCAGCGGGCAAAACGGCGTGGTCGGCGCCACCTTGTGGGACCGCGAGGATGAAACCCTGCCGACCAGCCATGGCCGGCTGGCGGCACTTGGCCTGATCGACAAGGTGGCGGCAGCGTGTCCGCCGCTCGCCGATCCGGCGCCGACGGCAGCCCTGCGCCTGTCGGACCGGCTGGCACGCCTGGAAGAGGAACTGCCGCGCGGCGCGCGGCTGGTTCTGATCAGCGATTTTGCCTGGCTCAATGCCGGGCACGAGCCCGCGCTGGCGCGGCTGGCAGCGCGATTCGATGTGTGGGCGATCCAGATCGTCGATGCCGTCGAACTGGCCCTGCCCAACGCGGGGCTGGTCCGTTTCCACGACATGGCCAGCCGCCAGGATGTGTGGCTGGACACTGCGCAGGCCGCCGTGCGCGGCGCCTGCCACACTGCGTTTACGCGTCGCCTCGACGCACAGGCTGCCCAGCTGGCGCGTGCCGGGGTGCAGCACCAGCGCATCCTGAGCGAAGCCGACGACCTGGTCGCGCTGCTGGCCCATGGCTGACCCGCGCGACGAACTGGCGGACATCATCGTGCCGGTCGCGCCAGCGTCTGTGCCGGACGCAAGCGCCATGCCGCTGTGGACAATGGCTGCAGGGTTGGCCGCTGTAATCTGCATCGTGCTGCTGTCCTGGTGGTGGCATCGGCGTCGCTTTGTGCGCGCGCTGCAGGCGATTTCCAGCGCGGTCATGCAGCAACTGGGTGCCCCCGACATGCTTGCCGGCCGGCTCGATGCCTGGGCGCGAAGCCGGTTTGGCCTGGATCGTCTGGAGGCCGCTGCCAGTCCGCAAGGCGTCGATGCGGACGCCTGGGCCGCGTGGGTGAACGCTTTGGCGCGCCTGCGCTTTGCACCCGCGTCGCCCGGCAGCTGGAATGATCTGGCCGCCTTGTGTAAAACCGCGCGGCAGTGGTCCGGGCATGTTTGAGCTGGCGCAGCCATTCTGGTTGTTGATGCTGCTGCCCGTCGCGGGCTGGACTGGGTTCGCCTGGCGCCGCGCGCAGGGTGAATCGCCCGCGGTGGTACTCAATCACCCGGCCTTGCCGCTGGCCGAGGCGGGCCGGCTGTCTGCGCCCAGTTTGCGCGTGCCGGTTATTCTGCGCGGGCTGGCGTTTGCCCTGCTGGTGCTGGCGCTGGCGCAGCCGCGCGAGATGGGCGACTGGATCACGCCACCGCCGGAAGGGCGCGACATGGTGCTCTTGATCGATACCTCGCTCACCATGAGCATTCGCGACTTCACCCAGGCCGGGCGCGAAGTCGAACGCATGACCGTGCTGAAAGAAACCCTCTCGCGCTTCATCGAAGGGCGCACAGGCGACCGTTTCGGCGTCATCGTGTTCGGCAGCGAAGTGGCCACGCTGACGCCGCCCACGTTTGATCGCACCCATGCCATCGCCCAGATCCAGCGCCTGCAGGTCGGCATGGCCGGGCCGGATACGGCGCTCGGCGATGCGCTGGGCATGGCGTTAAAGCAGGTGCAAACCCGCCGCCTGCGACCGGCTATCATTCTGGTGAGCGACGGCGCCGACAACAATGCGGGCTCGCTCACGCCCGCCGAGTCACTCGCCGTGGCGCGTCAGGCCGGAGTGGCCATTCATACCCTGCAATTCGGCAGCGACCCCTTTGCCGCAGGCCGGGCGGCACGCCCGGGATCGCACCCGAACGACCCTGAGCCGCAACCCGATCTGGCCGACTTGTCGCGCCTGACGCAGGGGCAGCATTTCGCCATCGGCAGTGCCGACGACGCCGTGCGCGTGATTCGCGCCATCGACCAGCTCGAACCCACGTTGTCGAACCCGGCGCAGCACCGGCAGGTGCGCGAATGGTATTGGGGGCTGCTCGCGCTCGCCGCCGCTGCGCTGGCCGGCGCGCACTGGCTCAGCTTGAGGCACACGGCATGATCGACATGGTGTTGAGCCTGCACTGGCGTGAACCGCTGTGGCTGGGGCTGGCCTTGATGCCGCTGCTGTTTCTGGCGTGGCGCTGGCGGCGCCGCGCCCGTTTGCTGCGTTACGCCGACGCCGCGTTGCTGCCTTGGGCGGCAAGCCAACCCGGTGCGGGCGCTTCGACGAATCTGCGCGGCTGGGCGCATGGCCTGGCCTGGTTGCTGCTCGCGC
Organism: Hydrogenophilales bacterium 17-61-9; assembly: GCA_002256785.1. GTDB lineage: Bacteria > Pseudomonadota > Gammaproteobacteria > Burkholderiales > Thiobacillaceae > Thiobacillus. The sequence continues at coordinate 9,299 of NCIF01000033.1, read as the reverse complement.
TGGCCGCGGCCGGCCCGCGCACGCCGCTGGAACTGCGCGAAGGGCACAGCACCCCGCGCCATCTGTTGACCGTGATGGTCGCGCTCGATGTGTCGGCTTCGATGCGTGCCACCGATACTGCCCCCCAAGGGGATTTCGATTTTCTACGCGCTGAAGCGCGTGAAAAGTCGTATGCCCCGGATCGGCTCACCCGCGCCCGGCTCGAATTGCTCGACTGGTTGCCGCGCCTGCAAGGCGAGCGCGTCGGACTGATCGTCTATGCGGGCGAGGCCGGGCTGCTGTTGCCGCCGACCGATGACATAGCGCTGCTGCAACGTGCCATCGAACAAGCTGACCCGCGCCTGATCGAAGCGCAGGGCAGCAACCTGGCGGCCGCGCTCGATCTGGCACGTACGCAGCTGGAAGCAGCACCCGGCCAGGCCCGTGCGGTGCTGCTGGTGACCGATGCCGAATCCGGCAGCGCGGATGCTGCGGCAGCGCACGCGGTTCAGGCATTGAGAAAAGCCGGCTTGCCGCTGTTTGTCCTGGGTGTGGGCAGCGAAGCGGGCGCACCGGTTCCGCTACCGGAAGGCGGCTTTGCCGAGCAGGATGGCGTGCAGGTGCAAAGCCGCATGGCGGTTGCGCCGTATCGTCAGTGGGCGCAAACATCGGGCGGGCGATTTGCAGAGGTGAGCGACGGCGATGCGGACTGGATGGCCCTGCATGACCGGGGCATCGCATCCCTGCCGGGAGACCCGGTGACGGCGGATGCATCGGCAGCATGGAACGAACGCTTTGGCTGGTTCGTCGCCCCCGCGCTGGCGCTATTCATGACTGTTTCCCTGCCGCGCAGGGTGGTTGCCAGTGTGGCGCTGGCGGTGGCGGCGGGCAGCACCGTTGCCCCTTCACCGTCATGGGCCGACGAGGCTGCGGCCTGGCAAGCCTGGCAGCAGAAACGATACGGCAGCGCGCAAACGTTTTTCACGCAAGTTGGCGGTTACTCCGGCCGGATAGGCGCGGGCGCGGCGGCCTGGCGGTTGGCGGATTATGGTGTGGCAGCACAACATTTTGGCGTGGCTTTGCTGCTTGCGGCCAATGACCACCAGCGCGCTAACGCACTCTACAACCTGGGCAATGCGCATTACGGCCGGGGACAATATGCCATTGCGGTCGAGGCCTTTGAGGCCGTGCTGCGGTTGCGCCCCCAGGACCAGAAAGCGCAGACCAATCTTGGCTGGGCCAGACAGCGTCTGAGTCGCCAGCCTACTGACACGCCGATGCAAAGCGATTTGCGCGGACGCCGCGGAATGCTGGCGGAGGGCCAGATTCAGCTCGATGGCGAGGGCTGGCGCAAGGAAGATACGCAGTCCGATTCTATCGGTGTGCAGGTTGATCGCCGATCGCAGACAGCAGCGGATGCGCGTGCGTCAAGCAGCGTGGGCAGCAAGCAAACCGTCACGTTCAATTCGAACCTGGCTGTTTCGGGCCTGAACAAGCTGGATCGCCTGGCAGACCGTCCGGATGCCATGCTGAAAAACCTGCTGAAGCAGGATGCGCGGCACGACAGTACGGAGCGCGCGCCATGGTGAGTACGCTGCTGGTCCTGGCGCTGCTGGCGAGCGGCATGGTCGATGCCGCCTCGTTTAACGCGCGGATGGATAAGCCGGCCATCACGCTGGGTGAGCCGGTGAGCTTGTCACTCGAAGCCCGCGGCCTGAGCCTGGATGAACTCGATATCACGCCACTCACGTCGCGCTTCGATGTGGCTGCGCGCACCCTGAGCCGAGGCACGGACAGTGAAACCCTGGTTTTGACCCTGTATCCGCGCGCGGCGGGCGTGTTGAGTGTGCCGCCGCTGCACGTGGACAGCTTGCGTACTGCCGCGCTGGCCTTGAGCGTGGCGGATGGCAGTGAAACGGTTCCGCGCGTAACCGCGACCTGGTCGCTGACCCCGGCTTCACCACAGGTGAACCAGCCCACGCGCCTGACGCTGTCGATTTGCGACGACGGCAGCCTGCAGTGGCAGCGGCCCGACTTGCCCACGTTCACGGGGCGTCTGCTGCGCCCACTCGGTGAAGAAGAAGGGGAGGGCAGACGCGGCGAGGAGGCGTGCACCCTGCACCAGTTTCACTGGGCGCTGATCGCCACGCAAAGTGGCCCCGCATCGCTGGGCGTGTCCATGATTGAAGCGAATCGCTTTGGCCAGCGGTTGCGCTTTCCAGTGCCGGTGGTGGATTTTCAGGCACGCGTGCTGCCGGCGTGGCTGCCTGGCGCTACGCCGCCGGTTGCGCCCCGGGTCCAGGCCGAAGCGTTGCCGTCGCGCTGGCCTGTAAACCGACCGTTGCGCTGGCGCTTTCAGGTCACCGGCGGCTATAGCGTGGAAGGCCTGAAAACCCTGCTTGATCTGCAGTTGCGCGAAACCCCCGAACTCGGCCTGTATCCGCCCTTGATCGAGGAAATCGGGATGGAGGATCGTGCATCGCCCCTGTCGCGCTACGCGGTGACCTTGTACTTCCAGCCCCGCACACGCGGCGAGTTGACGCTGCCCATGCTGCGCCTGCCCTGGTACGACGCTACACGGGGCCAACTGGCGAGTATCGAACTGCAAGCGCGGCCGTTGACGGTATTCGATCCACTCTGGAAGCGACTGGCATTCGTGACAGGTGGCGTTGCCGGGGTGCTGCTGCTGGGTGGAGCGATCTGGCAAGGTCGCCGAATGATGCGCTGGCGGCTGGCGCGACGGCAGGGCTTGCAAAACATAAGTCGGGCGCGCTCAGTAGACGCGCTGGCCCATGCAGTTCGCCAGTTTTCCCTGTCAGGCCAACCCGCTGCGCCGAGCCTGGGCGAGTGGATGCAACGCATGCAGCTGACTGCACGGGGGGGCGATATAGAGAGTGCGGTCTTGCAACTGGAACAACTGCAGTTCGGGCGGGGGGCATATGCATTGCCTGAGTTGCGGCAGACCTTCTTGCGGGCATTGGCGCACATACGGCCAGAATCGCTGGCGTAAGCATGCCGGCGGTTGCGGACTGACCGAGCGCACAGGCGTAAAAAAAGGGGCTTTCGCCCCTTTTTTGAGTGCCGAACCGGATTCAGGACACGCTGCCATCGTAATCCGCAATGCCCGGATTGGATTTGCCGACGCCGACGATCCTGGGCGTATTCAGTTTCAAGCCCTTGATCACTTTCTTGTCGCGCAGGTAGCTGGCGACCACGTCCCAGATCGGTTCGCCGGTTGCGCCTTCAGCCACCGGCGCCCAGCCGGCGACCTTGTAGGTCTTCCTGGGGTCGACCAGCTTGCCCTTGATGCGCATGTCGGCGATGCGCTTGCCGATTTTCTGGTTGGGGTTGATGGTGTATTCGATCCCGCCGACGCGCACCATGTCGCCGCCCTGCTGGAAGTAGGGGTCGGTATTGAACAGGTTGTCGCCGACGTCTTCCAGAATGGTCTTGATGGTTTCGCCCGTCATGTTGGTCAGCGTGGTCTGCGGATAGGTGATCGCCGTCTGGTCCATCAGGCGTTCCATGGTGATGGGGTCGCCCGGCAGCAGCGTGGTGCCCCAGCGGAAGCCGGGCGAGAAGGCTGCATCCGCGCCCTTGACTTCCATCATCGCATCGACCAGCAGCTGGTCCCAGGTGCCGTTGAAGTTGCCGCGGCGATACAGGAAATCGTCGGTAACGGCGAGCTTTTCGCTGAGCTTGGACGCGTAGGGCGCGCGCACCTTGTTGATGTACGCGGTCATGGCAGGGTCGGCGGGCAACAGGTTGGAGAACACCGGCAGCAGGCGGTACTTGAAGCTGGCGACGCGGTTGCCCTTGACCTCGAAGTCCATCACGCCGAGGAACTTGCCGTTGGAGCCCGCGTTGGTGACCAGCGTCATGCCCTTGGCATTTTTGACCTGAATCGGCTGCGGCACGCCGTCATGGGTGTGGCCGCCGAAGATGGCGTCGATGCCGGTGACGCGGCTGGCCATCTTGATATCCACGTCCATGCCGTTGTGCGACAGCACGATCACGACCTTGGCGCCCTTGGCGCGCGCGTCGTCGACCCATTTCTGCATGCCGTCGTCGCGGATGCCGAAGCTCCAGTCCGGCACCATGTGGCGCGGGTTGGCAATCGGCGTGTAGGGGAAAGCCTGGCCGATCACGGCGACTTTGACGCCGTTCATTTCCTTCATGGTGTAGGGCTTGAACACCTGGTCGCCAAAGTCGTTGGTGACGATGTTCTGCGCAACGAAGTCAACGTTGGCTTTCTTGAAGTCCTTGTTGACGATTTCCACCACGCGTTCCGCGCCGAAAGTCGATTCCCAGTGCGGGGTCATCACATCAACGCCCAGCTTGATGCAGGCGTCGACCATGTCTTGCGCATTGGTCCACAGCGAAGTCGCCGAACCCTGCCAGGTGTCGCCGCCGTCGAGCAGCAATGCGCCCGGACGCTGCGCGCGCATCTTGTCGACCAGGGTTTTCAGGTGGGCGAAACCGCCGACCTTGCCGTAAACCTTGGCGGCTTCGGTGAAGTCGAGGTAGCTGAATGCGTGAGCTTCTGCGCTGCCCGGCTTGACGCCAAACTTCTTCAGCAGATGCTGACCAACCAGGTGGGGCGCTTTGCCGAGCGCGCCGCCGACGCCCAGGTTGACGTTCGGTTCGCGGAACCACACCGGCAGCAATTGCGCATGGCAGTCGGTGAAGTGCAGGAAAGAAACGTTGCCGTGTCGGGGCACGTCATAGAAATTGGCGGGTGCTGTGCCAGCCAGGGCGGACTTGCTGTCCAGCGCCATACCGGATGCTGCAGCAACAGCGAGTAATTGCAGAAACTCACGGCGATTCATGTGCATGGGATTCTCCTCGGGGGTGAGCGATATGAAATGGTTTCCGGCATTATCGATTCAGTCGCATGGACCGTAAATAGTAGCTCCAGCTCATGCGTGCCGGGTCATTCGCATATCTATAAAAAGAAAAAGCCCGGTCGCCCGGGCTTTTTCATGCAACGGGGCCGCTTACTTGCGGAACACCGAGGCTTTCATCGGCATGCCGTTGGACAACGCGGAATGGAAATATTCCAGGTTGTTCATGGTTTCGCCTCCCTGGGGTGGCGGCACCTGACGGACCTGCGTGAAGCAGCCCTGGTAGCGCTGCTGCAGCGTCACCAGGTTGTCGCCGCCACGGAAAACCGGCCAGTGCACCGTGTGGCCGACTGCAGGGGAGATCAGTTCGGAACGCAGACGGTTGCCGCCGTTCTGAACGTGGCAGGTAGCGCAGGCGAAGTTGAGCTGACCCTTGCGGCTGTAGAAGGTTTTTTTGCCGTCTTCATACGCAGCCGTGGCCTTGGGGCCTTCGACCTTGACGTTCATCATCATGCCGTCGGACAGGGTGCGCATGTAGGCCGTGAGCAGGCCCATGGTCTTCATGTCGTTGACCTTGTAGGCTTCTTCGCCGTTGGCGGTACGACATTTGTTGATGGCGTCATGCAGCGTCACAACCTTGCCCGAGGCTTCGTCGAAGTGGGGGTAGTTGCCGGCGATCTGTTTGCCGCTGCCGGGCAGGCAGCTCGCGTAGGTCTTGCCGTTCTTGAAGGGGGTTTCCCACATCTTGCGGCCCTGCTCGACTTGCGAATCGAAAGGCGGGAATTCCATGATGGCGTCGTACTGCGCTTTGCTGTCGGCATCGAATGCCAGCGCGCCGTAGACATAATCCTCCACCTTCACATTCGGATATTTTGCCGTGTAGAACTTGATAAGTTCCTGCCTGTCAGCCTCGGGTGTTGCGTGTGCCGTTGCGGCACCCAGCGCAATGCCCAAACCAGCCATGCCTGTCAGCAGTTTCGTAATGATTTTTTGTTTCATGCCGTCCTCCAGAAACCTGATGAAAAAGCGAGAGCGGGACCAGAAGCCCCGCTCAATTGCTGCCCGTCTTTAGCCGATAGTCGCTTCGGCGGTGTTCTTGTCGCCCTTGTTGTCGGTCCAGTTAACGACAACCTTGTCGCCCGCTTTGGGGCCTTTAACCTTGAAACCCAGGTAGGGATTCTTGGAAATGCCGCCGCTCATGCCGGCATCCAGAACCTTGGTTCCGTTGATGCTTGCGGTCACGTCGGTAATGTAGTGAGCGGGAATCAGTTGACCGGTTTTGGCGTCTTTACGCACGCCGGTTTCCATGGTGTGGTTCATCAGCACTTTGACATCGGCAACATCGCCGGCCATCGTGGCTCGGATACGCATCGGTTCAGCCATTTGGCTTTCCTTTTCTAAAATTGAATCAATTCAAAAAATCGCTGGGCAAAAACGGGGGGAGGCGGATTAACCGCCGCAGCCGCCGATCGTGACCTTGACTTCCTTGGCGGAAGTGTAGGTTTTGCCGCCGGCTGTCACGACAGCGCGAATCAGCGAGGTTTGGCCCATTTTGATCCGGGTGGAAATGAAACCCTGGGCGCCGTTCATCAGGTCAAAGTCTGCAACCAGCGGGGTCACATTCTTTTCGGCAACGATGGCGATTGCGGTCGTGCCAGCGATGCTGCTGGTGACTTCAACCGGCACGACGGCGCCGTTTTCTGCGATGTCCGGAGCCTTGATGGTGATGTCCTTGGAGTCGGCGGCGCCAGAAGCCCCCATGCCTTTCAGGGCATCTCCAACGGTTTTGGCTTCAAACGCGGTGCGCGGTGCGCCGGCCAAAGCCATGGTGGGTTTCAACAAACCAGCAGCCACAGCGACGGCCACGGTACCCGCACCAGCGGCGCTTTTTAGTACATTTCTACGAAGTGCGTTCATGGGCATGTCTCCTTAGCTTGAACAGTTACAAAACAGGATTTATTTATAGACCGTATACAAAATCGGTCACTTTATCGATTTCAGCTTCCGTCAGCACGCCATGCTTGCCGAACGGAATCATGGAGGAGGACGGATTGAGCACGGTCGCATCCCAGATCTGGGCGCGCATCCTGGCCTTGTCGGGGAAGCGCGCGCTCATGGCAATCAGGGGCGGGCCGTACATGCCGCCTGACAGTGCGTCGGGGACGGTCGGCATGGTGTGGCAAGCCAGACAGTTACCCTTCCGGTTGTTGAATGCGATGTCCTTGCCGCTGTCTTCCTTTTTCGGGGCCGCCGCCGCCGGGGCTGCTGAAGCTGCAGTAGCCTGTGCCAGAACGCTACCCGACAGCATGAATGCGCTGATCGCGAAGGCCGTTGCTACTTGATGCAATTTTCGCATTGTCATCCTCCTTTTATTTGACGTCGTGATGAAAGCGCCAGCTGCCCGGGTTTGCCGTGCAGTGAACGCTATCCAGTAATGGATGGGACATAGCATAGTGGAATTGGTTTTTGTCTTGCAAGGCCAAGCCGGCATTTTTATGTCTAAACCGGCGGGGTAAATTGTTACCAGTCGCGCCAGCTATGGGATTGCGCAGCGGCTGATCATTCTTTGCGCTGTGCTTTTTCCGACGCTTGCCACTCGCGTCGCCGCGCTTCTGCCGCTGACATTTCGTGGAAGCTGCCGTCTCCTGCCTTGATGCCCAGCGTGATTTGTTCGATTGCCGCAACCAGATTGCCGCTTAACGCCGAAGCCTCGGCCTGGGCGCGGTGACTGAGCAGGCGGTGGCCGAGTTGGGCGTGGGTTTGGGCCGCCAGCAGCCACAGGCGACGATCAAGCGGATACATCCCCTGCTGCTTGTCGACTAATGCCAGCGCTTCAGGGCTGCGCCCTGCCGCCAGCAAGGCGCCGATATATCCATATTGCAACGGCCGGTAACCGGGATAGGCGGCACTGCCGTTTTGAAAACGCTGAAGCGCGAGTGTCGGGTTGCCCGATGCCAGCGCAACGTTGGCGAACAATTGCTGGATCATGGGGCTGCTGCTTTTTCCGGCAGCCAGTTTTTGCGCTTCGGCTTCGGCTTCCTTGAACTGTCGCGCGCGCAGCAGCGCGGTAACCAGGCCGTAGCGGGCCGCCGCCTCGTTGCTATAACGTTTTTCCTTGAGCGTGCTGCGTTGCGCAATCACGGCCTCGGCCGGACTGTTTTCCCGGGCACGCAAGCGCGCGCGCACCAGGTGGAAATCGAGGCTGTCCTGAACTTGCAGATAGGGCGCAGACGCGCTGCGGGACTCCATGTCGGCAATGCGGTCGCTGGTAAGCGGATGGGTGCGCAGATAGGCCGGTGCGCTGCTGTCGTAAAACCGGCTGGCGCGCTGCAGGCGGTTGAAAAAGCCGCTCATTCCGCGTGGATCGAAACTGGCGCGGGTCAGCATCTCGTAGCCCAGTCGGTCGGCCTCGCGTTCGTAATCGCGGCTGAAGTTGAGCTGGTTCTGGATCGAGTAAGCCTGGGTGGACGCGATGGCCGCGCTCGCCACGTTGGGATTGGAGCGCGCCGCCAGCAGCGCCAGCGCCAGCGCGGCCATGGTTGGCCAATAGCGCTGGCTTTGCCCGGCGATCATGCGCGCAATATGGTCCTGGGTGACGTGGGTGATTTCATGCGCAACCACGCTGGCGAGTTCGGATTCGCTTTGCGCGGCCAGCAGCAAGCCGGTGTGAACCCCGATGTTGCCGCCCGGCATGGCAAAGGCGTTGATGCTGGGATCGTCGACCACGAAAAAAGTGAATTCGCGCTGGTTGCGTGGACTGACCGACACCAGTTTGTAGCCGAGTTGATTCAGATACGTTTCAATTTCGGGGTCGTCCAGGTAGCGCGGGTCGACATAAACGTCGCGCATGATGGCGCGCCCCAGCGCCTGCTCATCCTGGTCGGAGAAATATTGGCGCGACATCTCCCCCAGATCGGGCAGGTCGGCCGCCAGAACGGGTTGTATTGCCAGGGACAGGGCGAGAAAAACGCGCAGCATCAGCAGACAGGATGGGGGGCGAAAGGCGGCATTTCGATTACGATGGAACATTATCGACAAGGTTCCTGAATGATGAGCGAATTCACCCATTTTGACGAAAGCGGCCGCGCAGTCATGGTCGACGTGGCCGGCAAGGACGACACCCGGCGCGTTGCGGTGGCAAGCGGCCGTATCGTGATGTTACCCGATACGCTGCAACGCATTCTGGGCGGGCAGGCAGCCAAGGGCGACGTGCTGGGGATTGCGCGGATTGCGGCAATCCAGGCAACCAAGCGCGCTGCCGAGCTGATCCCCTTGTGTCATCCGATTGCGCTGACCCGGGCGAGCGTCGAGTTTGATCACGACGAGGCCGCATCGGCGATTGTTTGTACGGTAACAGCCGAGACCGTGGGCAAGACCGGGGTGGAGATGGAGGCGCTGACCGGGGTCAGCGTTGCGCTGCTCACCATTTACGACATGTGCAAGGCGGTGGATCGCGGTATGTGCATGAGCGACATC
>NCIF01000032.1 GCA_002256785.1 Hydrogenophilales bacterium 17-61-9 | reverse complement strand
GCGGTCGAGCACTTTGACGGTGCCGTCGGCGATGTCGTCGATGTAGGTGAAGTCGCGCATCATGTCGCCGTGGTTGAAGACGTCGATGGTGCGGCCTTCCAGGATCGCGGAGGTGAACAGCCACGGCGACATGTCGGGCCGGCCCCAGGGGCCGTAGACGGTGAAGTAGCGCAGGCCGGTGGTGGGCAGGCCGTAGAGGTGCGAGTAGGTGTGCGCCATCAGCTCGTTGGCTTTTTTGCTGGCGGCGTAGAGGCTGACCGGGTGGTTGACGGGGTCGTGGGTGGAGAACGGGATTTTGGTGTTGGCGCCGTAGACACTGGACGAGCTGGCGTAGACGAAATGCTTGATGCCGTGGTGGCGGCAGCCTTCGAGCAGGTTGGCGAAGCCGACGATGTTGGACTGCACGTAGGCGTGCGGGTTCTTCAGCGAGTAGCGCACGCCGGCCTGTGCGGCGAGGTTGACGACGGCGTCGAAGTGGCCTTTTTCGAACAGGTCTTCCGTCATCATGCGGTCGGAGATGTCGTCCTTGAGGAAGCGGAAGTTGGGCCAGAGCTTGAGCTGTTCGAGCCGTGCGAGTTTCAGCGCCGGGTCATAGTAATCGTTGAGGTTGTCGATGCCGACGACCTCGTCGCCGCGCTTCAGCAGGATTTGCGCGACGTGCATGCCGATAAAACCGGCGGCGCCTGTAACAAGAACTTTCATGATGTCTCCGCCGGTTTCAGAGAAGGCTAACTTGCGCATCGCGCAAGTTAAGTGAGCAAAGCGAACGGCCGGAACTAAAACCGGCGGCGCCGGTGAGCAGAATTTTCATTGTTTGGCCTCCAGGGTGGCGCCCAGTTTAGCACCCGACCAGTCTTTGACTTGGGCGCAGGCACCCGCCCCGCTTACAATCCGGCGATGCCCAACCCGCGCCTGTTTCTTGACTGGAGTCTCTACCGGCTGGCCCTGCTGCTGGCCGCGCCGCTGATTCCGCTGCGTTTGCTGTGGCGCGGGCGGCGCGAGCGCGGCTATCTCGCGCACTGGGCCGAGCGGCTGGCGCTCTGCCCCGCGCCGGTCACCGGCGCATTGTGGATTCATGCGGTGTCGGTGGGCGAGATGCGCGCGGCGCAGCCGCTGATTGATGCATTGCGCATCGCGCATCCCGACGCGCCGCTGCTGCTCACCTGCATGACGCCGACCGGGCGCGCCACGGCCGAGTCGCTGTACGGCGACTTCGCGCACATCGCCTATCTGCCGTATGACTACGCCGGCCTGACACGCCGATTTTTACGCCGTGCGCACCCGCGTGTGGGCATACTGATGGAAACCGAGTTGTGGCCGAATCTGATTCGTGCCGCGGCCCGCGAGTCGGTGCCGATGGTGCTGGCGAACGCGCGCTTGTCCGAGCGTTCTGCGCGCGGCTATGCGCGGCTGCCTGCGCTGACGCGGGCCAGTCTGGCGCGCATGGCCCGCGTGGCGGCGCAGAGCGAGGCCGATGCCGCGCGTTTGACGGCGCTGGGCGCGCGCACGGTGTCGGTGGCGGGCAATCTTAAATTCGATATCGTCCCGCCGCCGGAACAGCTGCTGCGCGGTGCGACCTGGCGCGCGCGCTGGGGCCGCCGTCCGGTGCTGCTCGCCGCCAGCACGCGCGAAGGCGAGGAGGCGGCGTTGCTGCGCGCCTTGGTTGCTGCCGCGCCGGCGGACGTGCTGCTGGTGCTGGCGCCGCGCCATCCGCAGCGCTTCGATGCGGTGGCGGCGCTGATCGAAGCGGCGGGCTTGCCGTATCAACGCCGCAGCGCGCTGGATGGAACGGAATTGAATGCGGACACGCGGGTGCTGCTGGGCGACAGCCTGGGCGAACTGTTCGCGTATTACGCGGCGTGCGATGTCGCCTTCGTCGGCGGCAGCCTCGCGCCGCTGGGCGGGCAAAACCTGATCGAGGCGGCGAGCGTGGGGCGGCCGGTGCTGGTGGGGCCGCATACCTTCAATTTTGCTGAAGCGACGCGGCTGGCGCTGGACGCGGGCGCGGCACTGCGGGTGAGCGACGCCGAAGCGTTGCTGGCGAACGCGCTGCAGCTGCTGAACGATGCGCCGGCGCGCGCCCGCATGGGCGAGGCCGGGCTGGCGTTTGCCGCGCGCCATCGCGGCGCGGCGGCGCGGGTGGCCGGGCTTATTTCGCCGCTGGTTTCAGGTGCAGGTCGATTGCGGCCAGATCAGCCGGACTGAGGCTGCCCGCGGCCGCCTTGAGCGACAAACCGGCCAGCAGATAGGCGTAGCGCGCGCCGGCCAGGTCGCGCTGCGCAGACAGCACCTGCTGCTCGGCGTTCAGCACATCAAGATTGGTGCGCACGCCGACCTGCAAGCCCAGCTTGGTCGAATCGAGCTGCGCCTTGCTGGAAGCCAGCGCCTGTTCCAGCGCTTGTACACGGGCGACGCCGCTGCTCGCATTGAGGTAAGCCTGACGCGCCTGCAGACCGGCTTCGCGGGTGGCGACTTCAAGATCCTGGCGCGCCTTTTCCTGGTTGGCGACGGCTTCGCGCACGCGTGAGCTGGCCAGCCCGCCCTGGTAGATCGGCAGGTTGAGCTCCAGTCCAATGCTGGCGGTACGGGTGTCCACCTGCATCGAGCCAAAATTCTGGCCGTTATTGCGGGCGTAGTTCGCCACGGCATCGACCGTGGGATAGTGCCCGGCACGGTTGCGTTCGACTTCCTGATCGGCAATGGTCTTGGCCAGACGTTGAATTTCAGCTTGCGGGTTGCCTTCGGCCGCCCGTGCAGCCCATTCGTCGATGTTGCCGGATTCGGCTTTCAGCTGTTTCAGTTCGACCAGGGTGTCGAGTGCGCCAGCCGGTTTGCCAATGAACTTTTCCAGCGTGCGCAGGCGGATGTTGAGGCTGTTCTGTTCGGCGATTTCCTGCGCGACTGCGAGGTCGAAGCGGGCCTGGGCTTCGTGCGTGTCGGTGACGGTGGCGGTGCCGACTTCGAAATTGCGTTTGGCGGAAGCCAGTTGTTCGGTGATGGCGGCTTTTTGCGAATGGATGAAGGCGATGATGTCCTGCGCCTGCAGCACATCGAAATACGCTTGCGCGACACGCAGGATCAGATCCTGTTCGGCCAGCTTGAGCTGCATGGCGGCGATTTGCACCTGGCCTTTGGACTGCTCGTATTGAACCTGATTCTGTTTGCGAAACAGCGGTTGCGCCGCGTTGATCGACAGGGCATTGGAGTCGTAGTTCGCATCGCCTCCGGGCAAGGTGGAATCAACGCTGTTATAGCGGACATTGCCGCCCAGGTTGACGCTGGGCAGCAAGCCGGCGCGGCCCTGCACCGACTTTTCCTGGCCGGCCTGCCAGGCCGCGCGTGCAGAAGCATATTGCGCGTCGTAGGCTTGCGCGTCGCGGAACAGATCGGACAAATTGGCAGCCTGTGCAGCGGGCGCCAGCGCCCATGTCAGTGCGAGGAACAACGGTTTCAATTGCATGGTCAATCCAGTTCTAAATGAATGGGGTCAGTAGCGTGGCATGGCCGGGTCGACTTCGTCCGCCCAGGCGGCCACGCCGCCCGACAGGTTGATGACATCGTCAAACCCTGCCGTTTCGAGGTAGCGGGCCGCATGATAGCTGCGCACCCCATGGTGGCAGATGACCACGGTTTCGGCCGCCTTGTTCAATTCCCCAATCCGCGAGGGCAGCTCGTGCATCGGAACCAGCACCGCGCCGGGGAGACGGCACAGATTCCATTCCCATGGCTCGCGCACGTCGAGCAATACCGGGGTGTGGCCGCTTTGAATATAGGCGGCAAGTTCAATCGGGCGAAATTGGCGCATTAGAGCCGGCTCTTAGAATACGAACGCGGCAGGTTGCGGTGCGTTCAGCAGCGGCGCGACGCAGGTTTCGAACAGGACCACATTGCGGGTGGCGCCGGGCGCGGTGCAGGTGATGAGTTGCGCCTGCATCACCGGGGCAACGCCTGTGATGGCAAACATGCGTCCGCCCACCTTGAGGCGGCGCCGAAAGGCGTCGGACAGCAGCGGGGTTGAACCGGTCAGCACGATGACATCGAAACCCGCTTCGTCGGGCCAGTCGCGGGCGGCATCGCCGGTGTGCAGGCTTGCGTTGTGGATGCCGTGCGCGCGCAGGGTTTGCGTGGCGGCAGTGGTGAATTCGGGGACGATGTCCACCGACACGACTTCGGCCGCATCGGCTGCCAGCAGCGCGGTGAGATAGCCGCTGCCGGTGCCGACTTCCAGCACGCGGTCGGTCGGGCGAATGACGAGTTCCTGGATGACGCGCGCTTCGAGTTTGGGCGTCCACATCGCTTGTCCGTGGCCAAGCGGAATTTCCATGTCGACAAAGGCCATTGCACGGCGCGGTTCGGGCACGAAGTCTTCGCGACGGATTTTGAACAGGAGATCGAGCACGTCCTGACTCAATACATCCCAGGTGCGGATCTGCTGTTCCACCATGTTGTAGCGCGCTTGCTCGATGTTCATGCGGTGCCCTTGCCTGTAAAAATTGGATTCAGCGAAAAATCAAGTTATGACTCAATAAGTTAGACCGGGTCTTGCCTTGCAATTATTTCACATTTCGGCTAACTTTGGCCGCTTGCCAGGGGTCTCCAGCCGCAAGGTTTGCCGGATGGAGTGAGACATACCCTTTGAACCTGATGCGGTTGAAACCGCCGTAGGGAGGCCGCCTGAATGGCGCCTCCGCCCGATTTTTACCAGGAGCGCCCTCCATGAACGCCGCCATTCCCACCAAAGCCGCCCCATTTCTTGCCGCCGATGCGCACGTCGACGAACTGGCGGTCCAGCCTCTCCCCAACTCGCGCAAAATCTACGTGCCGGGCAGCCAGCCCGACATCCGCGTGCCGATGCGCGAAATCGCCCAGGACGATACGCCCACCAGCATGGGCGGCGAAAAGAACCCGCCGATTTTCGTCTACGACTGTTCGGGTCCCTACACCGACCCGACAGCGAAAATCGATATCCGCAAGGGCTTGCCCGCGCTGCGTACCCGCTGGATCGAGTCGCGCGGCGATACCGAAATCCTGTCCGACCTGAGTTCGGAATATGGCCGTCAGCAGGCCGCCAATCCGGATCTGGCGTCGATGCGTTTTCCCGACCTGCACCGCACCCCGCGCCGCGCCAAGGCCGGCGCCAATGTCACGCAGATGCACTACGCGCGGCAAGGCATCGTCACGCCGGAGATGGAGTTCATCGCCATCCGCGAGAACAACAACCGCGCGGCCTATCTAGAAAGCCTGCACCAAACCGGCCCGATGGGCGCCAAGCTCGCCGCGCTGATGAACCGCCAGCATCCGGGCCAACATTTCGGCGCCAGCATGCAGACCGAAATCACGCCCGAATTCGTGCGCGACGAAATCGCGCGCGGCCGCGCCATCATCCCCAACAACATCAACCACCCGGAATCCGAGCCGATGATCATCGGCCGCAATTTCCTGGTGAAGATCAACGCCAACATCGGCAACTCGGCTTTAGGCTCCAGCATCCAGGAGGAAGTCGAGAAAATGACCTGGGCGATCCGCTGGGGCGGCGACACCGTGATGGACCTGTCGACCGGCAAGAACATCCACGAAACGCGCGAGTGGATCATCCGCAACTCGCCCGTACCCATTGGAACAGTGCCGATCTACCAGGCGCTGGAAAAAGTCGACGGCAAGGCTGAAGAGCTGACCTGGGAAATGTTCCGCGACACCCTGATCGAACAGGCCGAACAGGGCGTCGACTACTTCACGATCCACGCCGGCGTGCTGTTGCGCTACGTGCCGATGACCGCCAACCGCATGACCGGGATTGTTTCCCGCGGCGGTTCGATCATGGCCAAATGGTGCCTCGCGCACCACAAGGAAAGCTTCCTCTACACCCACTTCGAAGACATCTGCGAGATCATGAAGGCCTACGACGTCGCCTTCAGCTTGGGCGACGGCCTGCGCCCCGGCTCGATCTACGACGCCAACGACGAGGCGCAGCTGGGCGAACTGAAGACGCTGGGCGAACTGACCCAGGTGGCGTGGAAACACGACGTGCAGGTGATGATCGAAGGCCCCGGCCACGTGCCGATGCACATGATCAAGGAGAACATGGACCTTCAGCTGGAGCAGTGCCACGAGGCGCCGTTCTACACCCTGGGTCCGCTCACCACCGACATCGCCCCCGGCTACGACCACATCACCAGCGGCATCGGCGCCGCGATGATCGGCTGGTACGGCACCGCCATGCTCTGCTACGTCACGCCGAAAGAGCACCTCGGCCTGCCGAACAAGGACGACGTCAAGGAAGGCATCATCACCTACAAGCTCGCCGCACACGCCGCCGACCTGGCCAAGGGCCATCCCGGGGTGCAGATTCGCGACAACGCCTTATCCAAGGCGCGCTTCGAATTCCGTTGGGACGACCAGTTCAACCTCGGCCTCGACCCCGACAAGGCCAAGTCCTTCCACGACGAGACGCTGCCCAAGGAATCGGCCAAGGTCGCGCACTTCTGCTCGATGTGCGGCCCGCATTTCTGCTCGATGAAAATCACCCAGGACGTGCGCGAATACGCGGCGAAGGAAGGTCTCAGCGAAGCCGCCGCACTGGCCAAGGGCATGGAAGTGAAAGCGGTCGAATTCGTCAAGCAGGGCGCGGAGGTGTACCGCAAGGTGTAATCTGGCCATCGTATAATTCGCAGGCGCGTCTACCGGGCGCGCCTTTTTTACGTCGGGTATCCTTGATCCTTATGACCGATCCCACTTTGCTGCTCCATGCACTCATCCTCGGCCTGGTCGAGGGCGTCACCGAGTTCCTGCCAATCTCCAGCACCGGACACCTGATTCTGGCCGGGCAGTTGCTGGGCTTCAACGGCGAGAAGGAAAAGGTGTTCATGATCGCCATCCAGCTGGCGGCGATTTTTGCGGTGGTGTGGGAATACCGGGCGCGGCTCGGGCATGTGGCGGCGACGCTGCACACCGAGCCGGCGTCGCGGCGACTGGCGGCCAACCTGATGGCGGGCTTCCTGCCGGCAGCGGTGTTGGGCTTGCTGTTTTACAAGGAAATCAAGGCTTATCTGTTCAACCCCATCGTGGTGGCGTCGGCGCTGATTGTCGGCGGGCTGCTGATTTTGTGGGCGGAACGCCGCAAGCACGTGATCAGTACCGAGACGGTGGACGATCTCACCTGGCGCCGCGCGCTGGCGGTGGGCTTCGCGCAGGCGCTGGCGATGATACCCGGCACCTCGCGCTCGGGCGCGACCATCATCGGCGGGTTGTTTCTCGGCATGTCGCGCAAGGCGGCGGCGGAGTTCTCGTTCTTTCTCGCCATTCCCACCATGTTCGCCGCCACGGCCTACGACCTTTACAAGAACTGGCGGCTGTTCGACGTCAACGATGTGCCGCTATTTGTGGTGGGCGGGACGGCGGCGTTCGTCAGCGCCCTGATTGCGGTGCGCACGCTGATCAAATTCGTCAGCCGCCACGACTACACGCTGTTCGCCTGGTACCGCATCGTGTTCGGCGGCGTGGTGCTGGCCACGGCCTATACGGGGTGGGTGGATTGGGGCGTGGCGCACTGATTGCCGCCGCCTCCTCCGCGCCCGCACGGGCGGAACGGTTCAATCAGCCGGACAAAAAGCCGGCCGCGATCGCGGCCGGAAAGGTGTGACGGATTGCGCGGGTGGCCCCGCGCGGATGCGATCCCGTCCGCTTATTTCAGGTTCATGCAGTTGGCGTAATAGGTCACCGTGGCCGGCCAGTCGCTGAAGATGCCGAGAATGCCGACCTCCTTCGCCAGCACGTCGAGCACGCTCATCATGTCGCCTTCGCGTTCGATTGCCGGGTCGATGGTCTGGTAGTAGTAGCCGTTGTTGCCGTCGGCCAGGATGCCCGAGCGCTCCAGCGTCCAGGTGATGATGCCGAGCCCGGCGGCACGGGCATTCTGCGCATAGGCCGAGGGAACGATCGTGCCGCTGCCGTCGACGTCGAGCAGCGCGAACAGCGGCGGCGCGACGACGTTGATGCCTTCGTCCCTGTAACTTTGCAGTTCAGCGGCGCCGGGCAGGTCGGCGGACGTCTCGGCGTCGTCCAGATACACCGCCTGCTTGCCGAAGGCGGGTTCCCTGGCGATCCAGTAGCGCACGTCGCGGATGTCGAAGGACTGCGCCCACACGTCCTGCGGCCGCACGCCTGCCGCCTTGTACTCGTCGATCATCTGCTGCGCGTACGCTTCCTGCGTGTAATCGCCGACGCCGTCGCCGTCGCTGTCGTACGGCATGGGCACGCTGGCGCTCTTCAGCTCGGGCGTCATTTTCACACCGAGCTTCTTGAACAGGTCGATGCTTTCCTGGTGCGTCATCAGCGTACCGCTGGTGGGGCCGGCATAGAGGTCGGTGCGGAAATTGGCGGTGCCGCCGAGATACTCGGCCACCGTGCGCGCGCGCGGGTTCGATGCGTCCATCTTGCCGCGCAGCGTCTTGAACTCGGCCAGCGTGATGTCGCTGGTGCGGCACTCGGCAGCGGCCGGGGTGACAAGCGCGCCGTTGGCGTCCAACACAGCAGGGGTGAACGGTGTGGTGCACTTGGCGGCCAGCGGCGTGGCGAGAATGTTGGTGGTGGTGTGCAGGTCGTTCTGCGCGTGGCGGCACACCAGTTCCTTGTCACGGGTAAAGGTCACGTCGCACTCGACGATGCCGGCGCCCATGCGCGCGGCGGCCTCGTAGGATTCCCGCGTGTGCTCGGGGAACTGCATCGCCGCGCCGCGGTGGCCGATCGAGAAATCACTTTTGCGGAACGGGCCGTTGGCGCATTGCTGCAGCGTGCGCTTGAGCGCGCCGTCCTGCATGTCCTCGACGAGGAAAAACGGGCGCGGGCCGAGCTGGACGGTTTGTGCGGCGCGAATGGATCCGCGCCGGTCGTCGCGCTCATACCTGTCATTGGGCTCCTGTGGGGATTGGACGGGAAAGGTCGGCGGGGCCGACAATGCCACCGTATTCCCCCAATCTGTCAGCAGGATGACGCGCCCGTGAACCGTTGTCCTCACCCCGTTCTGGGCGGATTTTTTTCGAGCTTGCGTTGCAGGGTGCGGCGGTGCATTTTCAAGGCGCGCGCGGTGGCCGAGATGTTGCCGTCGTGCGCGTTCAGCACTTTCTGGATGTGTTCCCATTCCAGCCGCGCCACCGACAAGGGCTCGGGGCTGACTTCGAGCGCGGCATCGGGCTGGTCGCGCAGCAGCGCGGCGAGAATTTCGTCGGCGTTGGCCGGTTTCGCCAGGTAATGTTGCGCACCCAGCCGCACCGCCTCGACCGCGGTGGCGATGCTGGCGTAGCCGGTGAGCACGACGATGGCGGGCGTGGGGGTGCGGCCGGCCAGCATGGCCACCACCTTCAACCCCGATTCGCCGGGCAGTTTCAAATCGACCACCGCATGGCTGGGATCGAAAGTTTCCGACACGGCCTGAGCTTCAATGGCATTGTGCGCCACCGCCACGTCGAATCCGCGTTTGCGCATGGCGCGCGACAGGGCCGCGGCAAAATCGGCATCGTCCTCGACGATCAACAGCTTCATGTTCATGCAGTCCAGCTCCAGGGCAGGGTGATCCGCACGCAGGTTCCGCCGCCTTCGCGTTCGGTCAGCGTGAGACTGCCGCCGACCCGCTCCAGCGTGGCGTGGGTGAGCGCCAGCCCCATGCCCCAGCCATGCCCCGGCTTGCCGCTGAACACCACCCGACCGGCCTGCGCTTTCTGCCCGGGCGAAAAACCCGGCCCGCGATCGGCGATGTCGATTTGCAGGGCATCGTTGTGGGTGGCCGCGCTGAATTCGACGGCATCGGGCGACGCGTCGGCCGCATTGTTCAGCACATTCAGGATTGCCTGCTCCAGCCCGTCGGGCGGGATGAAGTCGCGCTGGTCGGGCGACAGGCTGGCGCCGAGCCGGGCATCGGGGCGCATGACCTGCCAGCGTTCGAGTAGCGACGTCAGCCAGGCGTCGAGCGGCTGTGGCGATGCCGTGTTGTCCTGCGCGCGGGCGGCCAGTTGAGTCAGGATGCGCTTGCACGCCTGCGCCTGCTTTTCGAGCAGCTGGCAATCGGCGCCGATGTCGGGATCGTTGGCAAACTCGCGGGCCAGTTCGTGCGCGGTGGTCTGGATGGTGGCAAGCGGGGTGGCGAGTTCGTGCGCGGCGAGTGCGGCCTGGGTGCCGAGCGCGACGATGCGTTCGTCGCGCAACTGCTTCTCACGCAGGCCGGACAGTTCCTGATCGCGCGCGCGCAGCGCGGCGTGCATGCGGGTGACGAAAAACGCAATCAGCCCGGCGCTGATAAGGAAGTTGAACCACATGCCGGCCAGATGCATGCCGTAGGCCGCCACCGGATCGGCCACCGCCAGCGGCTGGTAGTAAAACAGCAGCAGGGCATACAAGCCCCCCGCCACCGCCGCCAGCAGCCACACCCAGCGCGGGCGCAGGCTGATCGCGGCGATGACGACCGGCACCAGCATCAGCGAGACGAACGGGTTGGTGACGCCGCCGCTGAAAAACACCAGCACCGCAAACGCGGTGAGGTCGGCCAACAGGTGCGCCAGAAACTCCATTTGCGTGGCCGGCACGTCCAGCCGCAGTCGCCATGCCGTGGACAGCGCAAACAGCCCCATCAGCGCCAGCACTGCGCCCATCGGCAACAGCGGCATCGGGATGGCGAGGCCCCAGTGCAGCCAGGCGATGCCCGCCGCCCAACCGGCAAGCAGCGACACGCGCACCGCCAGCAAGCGCCCCAGCAGGGCGCGGGCAGGCAGGGTGGAAAGCAGGGTGGAAGCGGTCGCGGACGGCATGGCGGCATTGTAATGCGTGCGCCGCGATGCGCCGTGGACTGCGGCGATATGTCACATTCCGGGATGGCGGCCAAAAAACGACAATCAAATCCCTTTTTCAGTCGGCCCATGCCATGCAAATGTCCGCTTTCGCCCCGCTTCAGTTGCCCCTGCTGATTGCTGCCAGCCTGTTGCCCGTTGCGGTCAGCGCAAATGAGCCGATGGCGATGACGACGGTCGTGGTGGAAGCCACGCCAGAAGTCACCACGCCGATCGGTATTGACGTGGCCAATTTGCCGTCGCTGCGGGCAGCCGCCAGCGACACGGCCAGCCTGCTCCGGGATGTCCCGGGTATGAGCGTTTACGGTGCCGGCGGCGTTTCCAGCCTGCCGGTTCTCCATGGCCTGGGGGACGATCGCCTGCGTATCAAGGTCGATGGCATGGACCTGATTTCAGCGTGCGGAAACCATATGAACCCCGCACTTTCCTACATTGACCCAAGCAATGTAGACAGCATCCAGGTGTTTTCCGGCATTGCGCCGGTGAGCGTGAGCGGCGACAGCATCGGCGGCGCCATCCTGGTGAAGTCTCCCGAGCCGGCGTTTGCCGCCGCGGGGCAGGACACCTTGCTCAAGGGCCAGGCCGGCGCTTTCTATCGCAGCAACGGCAATGCCGTGGGCGGCAATTTTTCGGCGACCATTGCAAGCGAAACGCTGAGCATGACGTATAGCGGATCGACCGTGAAATCCGGCAACTACACGGCGGGCGGGGACTTCAAGCCGGCCGGTCCGGCGGCGGCGGGCAGGGGCTGGTTGGCCGCCGACGCGGTCGGATCGTCCGGGTATCAATCGACGAATCAATCGCTCGGCCTGGCGCTGCGCCATGAAAACCATCTGGTCGAACTGAAGCTGGGGATGCAGGACATCCCCTACCAGGGGTTCCCCAACCAGCGCATGGACATGACCGGCAACGACAGCACCCAGATCAATCTGCGCTACAAGGGGCAATATGAATGGGGCGCGCTGGAGGCCCGCGCTTATGAAGAAAAGACGCGGCACAAGATGCAGTTCGGCGACGACAAGCAATTCTGGTACGGCACCGCACCGGGCATGCCGATGGATACGGAGGGGGAAAATACGGGTGCGCTGATCAAGGCGGACATCGTGCTTTCGGCGCGCGATCTGCTCCGCGTGGGCGGCGAAATCCAGCAGTACCGTCTGAACGATTGGTGGCCGCCATCCGGCAGCGGCGGCATGTCGCCGAATACGTTCTGGAATATCAAGGACGGCGAACGCGACCGTTACGCCGTTTTTGGCGAGTGGGAGGCGCGCTGGAGTCCGCAATGGCTGAGTCAGTTCGGGGTGCGCAGCGAAACGGTGAAAATGGATACAGGCAGTGTGCAAGGCTACAACGGCAGCTATGCCGCCGACGCGCAAGCCTTTAACGGCGCCGACCGCAACCGCACCGACCGCAACCGGGACCTCACCGCGCTGGCCCGCTACACGCCGGATGCCGCGCGCACGTTCGAGTTCGGCTATGCCCGGAAAACCCGCTCGCCCAACCTTTACGAACGCTATAGCTGGTCGACCGGCGGGATGGCGATGCGCATGGTCAACATGGCCGGCGACGGCAACGGCTATGTCGGCAACCTCGACCTGGCGCCGGAAGTGGCGCATACCCTGAGCGCGACGGCCGACTGGCATGATGCCCGGCGGAAAAAATGGGGGCTGAAAGTGACGCCTTACTACACCTATATTCAGGACTACATCGATGCCCGTCGTTGCATCTCGGCGAGCGCCAACTGCGGCGCGGCGAACCAGACTGCCGCGACCGGCTTTGTCTACCTCCAGTTCGCCAATCAATCCGCCCGCCTCTACGGCCTGGATGTTTCCGCGCATTACCCCCTGGCGGAAAGCAGCGCGTACGGCAGCTTCACCGCGACCGGCATGCTGAACTACGTTAACGGCGAGAACCGGACGACCGGCGACAACCTCTACAACATCATGCCGCTGAATGCGAAACTGGCGGTGGTGCAACGCCTCGGCAACTGGACCCATACCGTCGAGGCCCAATGGG
The DNA here is from genome assembly GCA_002256785.1 of Hydrogenophilales bacterium 17-61-9. GTDB lineage: Bacteria > Pseudomonadota > Gammaproteobacteria > Burkholderiales > Thiobacillaceae > Thiobacillus. The sequence goes on along the minus strand of NCIF01000032.1, from coordinate 12,412 downwards.
CGGATGCCAAGACGGATGTTTCCCGGGTTCGCAACGAAGTTGAAACCGCCGGCTACGGCTTGCTGAACCTGCGCAGCAGCTATGCGTGGAAACAGGCCCGGTTTGATGTCGGTATCGAAAATGTCTTCGACAGGTTCTACAACCATCCGCTGGGTGGGGCGTATGTCGGTCAGGGAAAAACCATGTCGGGAACCGATGTTGCCTGGGGCACGCCGGTTCCCGGAATGGGGCGATCGATCTACACTGGCGTGACCGTAAAATTCTGAACGTGTTGTGCTGAGGAGAAATCGATGAAAACCATGCTTGCCGCGGCAATGCTGATCGGCGCCGCCAGCCTGCCCGCCTGGGCCGCCGGCATCAGCGTCACCGATGCCTGGGCGCGTGCCACTGTGCCGGGCCAAAAGGTCAGCGGCGCCTACATGCAGATTCAATCCGACGTCGATGCGCGCCTGCTCGGCGTATCCAGCCCGGCGGCGCCGCGGGTGGAAATGCATGCAATGAAAATGGATGGCGACGTGATGCGGATGCGCGAATTGAAGGCGATTGATTTACCGAAAGGCAAAACCGTTTCGCTCGAGCCCGGCGGTTTTCATCTCATGCTGATGAATCCGGCGAAGCCCATTGTTGCGGGCGAGTTCGTTCCGCTCACGCTGGTGGTGGAATCAGGCGGCAAGCAGCAGACGGTCGAAGTGAAAGCCGAAGCGCGCGCCATGGGGGGCGGCATGCAGCACCATCATCATCATTAAGCCCGGCGGGTTCCCAGAATCGCGCCGCGTGCGCGCAAGTCTTCCAGGCGTGCGGCGCCCGCCTGCAGCACCCGTGCAGGATCGGGATGGCGGCTTTCCATTGCAACCTGTTGCAGTGCCGCGCATCCGCTTAGCGTTGCAGGCTCAAGAAGCGTCAGCAGGCGTGCCGTAAACGCATTGATCCCGATGAACGCCACCTGGTCGTCGCTATCGCGAAATACCAGCAAACAGGTTTCGGCAGGCTGCACTTTGCGGCGTGGCGCGATCCGATGCACCGGCCAGTCATAGCGCAAATTGGCCAGCACCGGATTCAGCACGGGTACGCCATTGAACAGGTCGCCGGCGGCCTCCACCGGGCAATCCGTGCTGCGGTTCGATACCGACAGCACCAGTTCGATCCATTCATAGTGTGCCAGTGCCCATAGATACGGCGGGTAGTCGTCGGGCGGCGTCCATTCGTTTTGCAAAAACTGGATGAACTCGTCTGGAATCTGCCGGAAATAAGGCGTGCGGCTGCGGTGCGTGCTGAAAAATGCGCGCGCCAGTTTGGCCCATTTGCGCACGCCCAGCACTTTTCGCAGCACCGGAAAACACGCCAGCAAGAAACTTTCGACATTGTTGTAGAGCAGCTCGTTGTAGACTTTCATGCGCCGCGCTTCTATGCCGGCCGGGCGCGGGTGCATTCCGGGATCGCGGATATGCGCGGTGAATTCGAGCTGGTAACGCTGAAACTCAGGAAGCGTGGATGACGGTTTCATGGGGCGGATACATGGCCTGAATGCGCGCGATGCGTTCGACTTCGCGCACCAGTTCAGCCAATGGGGGAATGTTGAAGTCGCGTTCCAGCAGTGTGGGGGCCACACCGTGGATACGGTAGGCTTCATCGAGCAATGTCCACACCGGGTCGATCACATCGGCGCCGTGGGTGTCCACAATCAGATCGTCCGCTTCGTTGTAATGGCCGGCCATGTGCATATACACAATGCGTTCGGTTGGCATGGCGCGGATAAATTCGAGCGGATCGTAGCGGTGGTTCACGCTGTTGACGTAGACGTTGTTGACGTCGAGATGCAGGTCGCAGTCCGCTTCCTGCAGTACCGCCCGCATGAAGCTGGCCTCATTCATTTCGGCGATGGCAGAAGCCGTATAAAACGACGCATTCTCGATGGCGATACGGCGTTCAAGAATGTCCTGCGTGCGGCGTATGCGCGCAGCGACGTATTTCACCGCCTCTTCCGTAAAGGGGATGGGCAGCAGGTCGTACAAATGCCCGTCATCGGAGCAATACGACAGGTGTTCGGTAAACAGGGCGATGCCGTGGGCATCCATCAACTGCCGCGTTTTGCGAAGCAGCATTGCGTCGAGTGGCGCCGGGCCGCCCAGCGAAAGCGACAAGCCGTGGCAAACGAATGGATAGCGCTCGGTAAAACGGCGCAGGTCGCGACCATGGGCGCCGCCCATGTCGATCCAGTTTTCCGGCGCTATTTCAAAAAACCCGATGGCGTCGGGGATATGGGTTTTCAGCTCAGGCAGCAGCTCGCGCCGAAAACCCAGTCCCGCGCCGGCGGGGCGCAGGGTTTTCATATCGGATTGCCTGTTTCATGCCACCGCATTTTCTTTCCTCCTCCTGCTCGTTTCAGCCTGATCGAGGCCGCCGGCTCACGATCCGGACTTTTTTTGCAATTCGTTTGCAATGCGCTGCCGGGCCTCATGCGCAAGCCCGGGCGCGTCATCGTTATCTGAAGTTTCGATCCGGAACTGGCGACGCATTTCCTGTAACTGTTGCGCGAAACGTGCGCAGTTATTGCACACGGCCAGATGCAGTCGCAACGCCAGCCGATCCGAAAGCGGCAGACGTTCGTCCATCGCACGCGAGGCAAGCGCTGTTGTTTCCTTGCATGTGGCCATCCATTTCATGCCGCGCCCACTTTCGAAAAACCGTTCAGCTCCAGACAGTGCCGCATGAACAATCGCGCCCGATGCAGCAATACCCAACAGTTGGTCGGGGTGATGCCGAGTTCCTTACATATCTCCGCAGTTTCCATCCCCGCGACTTCGCGCAAACTGAACACCTGTGCCATGGCGGGTTTCAGGCGATCGGCGCACTCGTCCAGCGCACGCCGCAGCTGGCCCAGCTCCGCCTCGGTATCGGGGTTGCCCCAGGGGCGAACCGGTTCTGCCCAGTGACCATCCTGCCTGAACAGGCTGTCGACGGCCTCCTCGCCATCGGCATCGCGCGGGAGTTCGATCTCGCGCAGGTGCCGGCGGATCAGGTCGATGATTTTATGCTTGAGGATAGCGGTCAACCAGGTGCGCGGGCTGGCATCGCCAGCATAGCGCGCTTGCGCTGCGAGAGCTGCCAGCAGCGTTTCCTGTACGGCATCTTCGGCGAGCGCGTCCGAGTGCAGTTGTCGTCGCGCCATCCGGAACAAGTAATCGCCGTGCTCGGTGAGCCATGTATTGGCATCAAGCCTGTTCATCCAGAGTCCTTAACTGTATTTCGCAGTGAAGGGGCACTTTAGAGGCAGACGCACAAAGCGACAACTCCCACACTTGATCGGCTCCATCGGCCAGGTTTGCGGAGGTGGCTTCGCGCCGCCTTTTTTAATGGCGTAAAATCCGCACAGATTCAATCCGGAGACACCATGACCGCGCCCCATACTGCCGCCGAAAAGGCCAACATCCTGTGCGAAGCGCTGCCCTATATCCAGCGCTTCTACGACAAGACCATCGTCATTAAATACGGCGGCAACGCCATGACCGAGCGGCATCTGATGGAAGCGTTTGCCAAGGATGTGGTGCTCCTGAAACTGGTGGGGATGAACCCGGTGGTGGTGCATGGCGGCGGCCCGCAGATCGCGGGATTGTTGCAGCGTATCGGCAAGCAGAGCGAATTCATCCAGGGCATGCGCGTCACCGACGAGGAAACGCTGGACGTGGTGGAGATGGTGCTCGGCGGCCTGATCAACCAGGACATCGTCACCCTGATCAACAAGCACGGCGGCAAGGCGGTGGGGCTGACCGGCAAGGATGGCAATTTCATCCATGCCAAGAAAATGCTGGTGGCGAGCAGGGACCGCGCCGACGAAATGCTCGACATCGGCCAGGTGGGCGAGATCACCCGGATCGATCCGGAGATCATCCGGGTGCTCGACGAACGCGACTTTATCCCGGTGGTGGCGCCGCTCGGCACGGATGCCGATGGCAACGCCTACAACATCAACGCCGATGTCGTGGCCGGCAAGATTGCCGGCGTGCTGCAGGCGGAGAAAATCATTTTCATGACCAACACGCCGGGCGTGCTCGACAAGCAGATGCAGTTGCTGACCGGACTCACCCCGCGCGAGGTCGATGAGCTGATCGCGGACGGCACGATTAGCGGCGGCATGATTCCCAAGGTTGGCTACGCGGTCGACGCGGTGAACAGCGGGGTGAAAACCGCGCACATCATCGATGGCCGGGTTGAACACGCGCTGCTGCTGGAGGTGCTGACCCCGGAGGGGGTCGGCACCCTGATCAAGCGAGGTTAAGCATGCGTTACTGGGTCATGAAATCCGAACCAGGCGATGTCAGCATCGACGACCTCGCCGCCATGCCGAACCAAAGCGTGGCCTGGTATGGCATCCGCAATTATCAGGCGCGCAATTTCATGCGCGACCAGATGCGGGTCGGCGACAAGGTGCTGTTCTACCATTCGTCGTGCGCCGAACCGGGGATTGCCGGGCTGGCCGAAGTCAGCGTGCTGGCGTATCCGGATGCGACGCAGTTCGATCCAAACAACAAATACTTCGACCCCAAGGCCACGCCCGAGACGCCGCGCTGGATGAACGTGGACGTTAAGCTGGTGAAAAAGACACGGCTGATGCCGCTGTCCGAAATCCGCACGTACCCGGAACTCGCCAACATGCGCATTTTGCAAAAGGGCAACCGGCTGTCGATTACGCCGGTCGATCCGGCCGAATACACGTTCATCCTCAGGCACTTGTAATGATCGATCCGGCATGGCTTGCCGCTTATGGCGGGCTGGGGCTGGTGGTTGGTTTCGTCGCCGGCTTGCTGGGTGTCGGCGGCGGTCTGATCATCGTGCCGGTGCTGATCATGATGTTGCACGCGCAGGGGCTGGCCGCGGGGATGGAACCGCAACTGGCGCTCGGCACCTCCCTCGCCTCCATTCTGTTTACTTCGCTTTCCAGCGTGCATGCGCACCATCGACAGGGTGCGGTCGAATGGCCGCTGGTGCGGCGTATTGCGCCTGGCATCGTACTGGGCACGCTGCTTGGGGCCATGTTGGCGGCGCAGATGTCGGCGTGGGTGCTGAAAGTGTTTTTTGTCGCCTTCCTGTTTTATGCCGCAATCCAGATGTGGCTGGATTTCAAGCCGGCGCCGCATCGCGGCCTGCCGGGTCGTCCCGGAACGACGCTGGCGGGCAGCGTGATTGGCGCAGTGTCGAGTTGGGCGGGCATTGGCGGCGGCACGCTGTCGGTGCCATTTATGCTGTGGCACAACGTCAGCCTGCATCGGGCGATAGCCACTTCTGCGGCGATTGGGTTCCCGATCGCCATTGCCGGCGCGCTGGGCTACGTGTGGGGGGGCTGGCAGGCGAGCGGGCGCCCGGCCGGCAGTCTGGGCTTTGTCTACCTGCCGGCGCTCGCCGGCATCGCGCTGGGCAGCGTGCTGACGGCCCCGCTCGGCGCGCGCACTGCACACCGAACGCCTGTACGCCCCTTGAAACGGATATTTGCGCTATTGCTGCTGGCACTGGCGCTGCGCATGGCGTCAAATTTGTAAATTGAACATCAAGCGCGCCTGATCCGGTATTCATGAAAATCGGACTCACTCAATGTTGCGAAACCCTGTGTGTAAAATTTCTTGCTTGAGCGCGCCAACCACCCGCGCTAGTCTGCTTTGACATGCTGAAAACCATCGCATGGCCAATCAACAAAACTCGTGGAGATTATCAATGGCACATTTGCAAGCTGTCCGTACTTCGCTTCAACCCCAGCAAAACGCATACACGCAACTCACCACGTATTTTGATCCGCATAACCACATAGCCTGGGGGTATATGCACGCCGAACCGCGTCCGTGTTACACGCCCACGCTGTTGCGTGAACTGTCGGCATGGGGAAATGGCATGGTCAGCGCGATTGATGATCCTGCCGAGACGGACGTGAACTATTTTGTTCTGGCTTCGAGCGTGCCCGACACCTTCAGCCTGGGGGGGGATTTGAGCCTCTTCATGCAACACATCGCAGCCCGCGATCATAGCGGGCTCCTGCACTACGCCCTTTCGTGTATCGACTGCTCGTATGCCGTGCACAGCCACCTGAACCGGCCCAACGTAACGAGTATCGCCCTGGTCCAGGGGCAGGCGCTGGGGGGCGGATTTGAAAGCGCACTGGCGGCCAATGTGTTGATCGCCGAACGGGGCGCCAAAATGGGGCTGCCGGAAATTCTGTTCAATTTATTTCCAGGCATGGGAGCGATGACCTTTCTGGGGCGTCGAGTTGGGCACCACAAAGCCGAAAAAATCATCCTCAGCGGAAAACTCTATCTGGCTGAAGAACTCCATGAAATGGGCGTGGTGGATGTGCTGGCGGAGCCGGGCGAGGGCGAAAAAGCAGTGTACGACCATATTCGACGCGAGGAGAAATCCCGCAACGGGATGCTGGCCTTGCGTGGAGCGCGTGAAATCAGCCAGCCCGTTTCCTACGATGAGTTGACGCGCATCACTGAAATCTGGGTGGAGGCGGCCTTGAGATTGGCCCCAAAGGATTTGCGGATGATGGAGCGGCTGGTGAGCCGGCAAACCAGCAAAGCGGAGGCAGTTGTCGATACGGCGCCGGCTTCAAATGCTTTCGGCGCGTAGCGTGCGATCCAGATAAATCGCCAGCGCGGCTTGGGCCTCGATTAGCGCAAGCCGCACTTCGTCAAGTTTTTTGCGTCCGCCCATACTGCCCAATTCGTAGGGTTTGATGCGTTCGGCCTCTGCGCATGACTGTGCTAGCTGCGTGGCGCCTACATCGCTGGCGCCGCCTTTGAGCATGTGTAGCTGATCGTGCCAGCGACCGTAATCCCGGGCCGCAAAGGCGCGCTCGATATCGCGCAGGGCGCGTTCGCTGTCTACTTCAAAACTGGCCAGCAAGTCCTGCACAAAGACTGATCCGCCTATCTGTGCCAGACCGTCCAGCACCGATTCATCCAGTTCGCCCTGTTGCTGCGCTTGGGGAAGTGGATGCGGCGCCGGGGTGATGCCTGCTTGATTGGCCAGATGGACAATCACATCCATTAACTCGCGGCTGTTGACGGGCTTGGTCAGGAAAGTGTCGGCGCCCGCTTCTTCGCATGCCGCTTTCGCTTCGGCGCGCGCGTCCGCAGTCAGCATGATGACGGGCAAATGCCCCTTCTCCATAAAACGCCAGCGCTGCACCACCTCGGGCCCGGATAAAAGCGGCATGTGCATGTCGATGATGGCAAGGCTGTAGGTCTCATCATCCGATTCCAGCATCGCCAATGCCTCTTCACCATCGTGCGCCAGAAAAACCTGGTGTCCGGCTCGTTTCAGCAGGCCGCAAATCACCCGCTGGTTTACCGGGTTGTCTTCCGCGACCAGAATGCGCAGGCGAGACACCTGTCCGGTTTGGGACTGGAAATGGTTGGCCAGCGACACCACGTTGGGCGGCATGTCGTGGCTGAGCACGGCATGAATGGCATTGAATAGCAGCGTCGTGTTGACAGGCGTTCGCAGGACCGAGGCAAAGCCTTCGCGCAGCCATTCGGTATCCCGCGCGGCGCTCATGCTGGCGTCTGACTCGATCAGAATAATGGGCAGCGTGGCCAGGCTGGGGACGTCGCGCAGCAAGCCCAGAAACGCGACGGGGTCGCCTGGCAATGCGTTGCGTTCCACCACCACGGCCCCCAGCGTCCTGCCCTGTGCGGAATCAGAATCAGCGGAGAGTTCGGCTGCGAGCCGGGTGGTGCTGTCGACCGCAATGGTTTCGCCGCCCCAGTTGCGGATCATGGTCTGAATGCGGGCGGTCTGTTCGCTGCTGGCCAGCACAGCCACCCGCATCGGCGCGTCGAAATGCTGATCGGTCGGGACACGCTGCGCGGCTTGCAAAGTGAACGGCAGTTCAAACCACAGGGTCGTGCCCTCTCCCACACGGCTGACAAGCCCGATCTGGCCGCCCAGCGCTTCCACCAGTTGCTTGGCAATGGTGGTCCCCAACCCGCTGCCGCCAAAGCGGCGGGTCACGGTGGGGTCGGCCTGGGTGAATCTGTCAAAAATGCGTGCCTGCATGTCTTCTGCAATGCCGATGCCGGTGTCGACGATTTCGAAGCGCAGGCGTTGTGGATGGGCCTGCCCGACAGGCCGGATATACACATCGACCCGGCCATGTTCGGTGAACTTGATGGCATTGCCGATCAGGTTGATCAGGACCTGACGCAGGTGACGCGCGTCGCCATGCAGATTAAACGGCGTTTGCGGCGCAATGTGGGAGGCCAGCACCAATCCCTTGCTTCTGGCCTGCGACTCCATCATCGCTACCGTGCCATTGACCAGCCGGTGCAAGTCAAAGTTTTCGGCTGTGGAATTGATCCGGCCGGCTTCGATGCGCGAGATATCGAGTACGTTGTCGATCAGTTCAAGCAGCGTGTGGGCCGATGCGTAAATGATCTGGGCAAACTCCTTTTGCTCCTTGTCGAGTCGGGTTTCCGCCAAAAGATCGGCAACACCGATCACGCCGTTGAGTGGCGTACGAAGCTCGTGGCTCATGTTGGCCAGGAAGCTGGATTTGGCCTGGCTGGCTTCCTTTTCCCGTTTGATGGCGCCATGCAGCTGTTTGAGCAAGCTGGATGCGTAAAGGGGAACCACGATGAGCGTCAGCCATATTCCCCACCAAAGTGAGGTATGCGATTGCCAGAATGGATTGAGCTGATAAACGACGGCGAACCCAATCGCAGAAGCGATCGCTGAACCGTACAGGTACGGCAATCCATAACGGAAACCATTCCCCAGCGTGACCCACAGGTAAATGGCCACAACGGGCGCGCCCGTCTCGTTCGAGATTGCCAGCATGTAGGTGGCAACGGTGAAGTCATGCAGCATGCCGACGCTGCGGCGGGTTGCTGACACGCCCGGGTCAGCAAGCGAGCCGAGCATCAGTGAAAGGGAGACGAGCGTCAGGCCAATTCCGAGGAAATGAACCTGCGCTGCGATAGCGGGGCTGTGTTGCAACCCGCTGAGCGCGAAATACAGATAGAAACCCACTACGATGACCAGGCGGATCAACGCCTGCTGGAACTCGGTATCGGGCCGCACCTTCACCCGCTGATAAAGGCGCTTGGCGAAAGCAGGGAGAGACAGCCGGCTCAGCATGGATGAGATCAGTCCGGCTCGTCGCTCAGTTCCTGCATGATGGCTACAACGGCATCGATGCGCTGTTCAAACGCGCGCACGCAGGCTGGATCAAAGTGCTTGCCGCTTTCAGCCCGGATTAAATCAAGTGCTTCCTGGAAGGTCCACGCCTTTTTATAAGGGCGTTTGGAGGCGAGTGCATCGAACACATCGGCAACCGCCGCGATGCGCGCCGGCAAGGGGATGTTTTCGCCGGCCAGCCCTTGCGGGTAGCCGCTGCCGTCGAATTTTTCGTGGTGGCCGAGCGCGATGACCGCGCCCATCTGCAAAAAGCGCGAGGGGCTGTCGGCCAGAATGCCATGGCCAATCAGCGGATGCCGGCGCATGATTTCCTGTTCCTCGGGGGTATGACGACCCGGTTTAAGCAGGATATGGTCGGGGATGCCGATTTTCCCGATGTCGTGCATCGGCGTGGCCGCTTCGATCTCGTCGCATTCCATGGCCGTGAGATTGAGCTCCTCGGCGATCAGGCGAGCGTATTTGGACATCCGGAGGATGTGGTTGCCGGTGTCCTCGTCGCGGTATTCACCCGCTTTGGCCAGTTTCATCAGGGTTTCGCGCTCGCGCGAACGCACCTCGGTGGTGGCCAGCAGCACCTGGTCTTCCAGCCACTGGGCGCGGTCGGAGAGGGCTTTCTGGCTGCGCCGCAACGCCAGCAGATTCAGGCATCGTGCGCGGCACTCCTGCGGGTCGATCGGACGGGTGAGGAAGTCGGTGGCGCCGTTTTCCAGCGCCTGATAACGAATCTGGCGGTCTTCCACCACGGTGACGATGATGATCGGCACGTCGGCCAGCAGGCGTTCGGCACGGACGCGGCGGGTAAATTCAATCCCGTCCATGCCGGGCATGCGGTAGTCGCTGATGATGAGGTCGGGTGCGGCCAGCTGCATTTGCGCCAGCGCCTCGAATGGGTCGGCATAACTCTCGACCGAAATGTCGGGCTCCAGTGTGCGCGCCAGGCCTTCGAGCAGGCTGCGGGCCGTGCTGCGGTCATCGACGATGACCACGCGCGCGCGGCCACGGGGCAGCAACTCCCGAGGCGGGGAGGCGTGCGGGGTGGAGGGTACGATGCGTAACGGCCGAATGATCACAGTTTTTCCCTGAGTCGCGTTTATAGCAGCAGTTTAGTTAAGGTATCGGGTTATACCGGGTTTACTTTAACGCTAACAGGGGGAAGAAGCGAAAAACAGGCCCGCGCGGCGGATGGTCGCAAGGCCTGCTGTCATCAGGCATTCCGGGTTCAGGTTGCGTCAATATCCCGGTTCTCGACACCGATGAACGCGCCGTCAGTATTCACCGCATAATCGGGAATTCCGCTCCTGGCCAGCAGCATGCCCTTCCGCCTGGCATGGTTCCCGGCCCCATCATGGTCGCCAGGAGGCAAGCCGGAATCGTTCATCCGGGCGCTGACCCATCGCTGGCTGTCACGCAATACCCTGACCCTGCCCGCTCACTGCGGCCGCAGCCTCGCCAACTCGTCGAGCAAGCTGATCACCAGCTCGCGCCCCAAGGGACTCATGCCGGCAACCAGTTGGCCGGTGTCACGCTCGCCGTTCAACAGTCTGCGCATGCGGCCGCCCAGCAGTGCCATGTCGCCGCCCGCCTTCATCATCTGCTCGGCCATGTTGGCAAGTACTGACATTGCCTGGGCGTCGCCGCGCGCCGAAGCGTCAATCAGCGCCGCCAGCCCCGGCGCGGCGCTGCTGCCGTCGGGCCGGGCATTCAGCGGCGGCAGCGTGGCGGGGTTGTCGAGGCCGCGCAGGATGGCGTCGAGCAGGATGCTGTCTTCCTCGTCCAGCCCCAGCTTGATCGAGGGATCGCGGCGACCGCCGATGACGTGGCGCAGCGCGCCGACCAGCCGGGGCCAGCCGGCCTCTTCGGCGGCGTCGAGCTGTTTCATCAGGTCGGGCAACTGGCTGCGATCGCGCAGGGCGTTGACCACGGCATGGATGAAAGCGGCATGAACCTGCAGAACTTGTTCGACAGCGTCAGGAAGTTGGGCCATTGGATTTAGGGGTCAGGGGTCAGGGGTCAGGGGTCAGGGGTCAGGGGTCAGGGGTCAGGGGTCAGGGCATTTTCCGTTGCGCTTGCGAACCTGGCAACCGCTGGCCGGGTCGACACCCTTTCGATTTTCCAGTGGGCGCTTGCCCACGCCAGAAGTTCGGCCGGTTCGGCCCCCGCCAGCTTGGCCGGAGGCGGATGGCCGAGGAAGGCGAGCGCCTGCGTCAGTTCAGCCCCGCGCCGATGCGCCGGCAAGGCAGGCGCGCGGGTCTGTTTGGACAGCTTTTGCCCGGCGGCGTTGGTGATGAGCGGCACGTGGGCATAGGTGGGCGTCGGCAAGCCGAGCAGCATTTGCAGATGAATCTGGCGCGGGGTGTTCCACAGCAGGTCGGCGCCGCGCACGATGTGGGTGATGCCCTGGAAGGCATCGTCGACCGCCACCGCCAGTTGATAGGCGAACAACCCATCGGCGCGCTTGACGACGAAGTCCCCCACTTCGCGGGCCAGGTTTTGCTGCACGTCGCCATGAATGCGGTCGAGAAAGCGGGTGCTCACATCCGGCACGCGTACACGCCAGGCGCGGGCAAGCAACCCATCCGGCACACCCTTGCGGCAGGTGCCGGGGTAAATGATCTCGCCTTCATGGTTACGCGGCGCATCCGCGAGCTGGCTGCGGGTGCAGGCGCAGGGGTAAACCGCGCCCCGCGCCTGCAAGGTGTTCAGCGCTGCGGCATAGGCGCCGTCGCGTTGCGATTGAACCAGCACGTCGCCGTCCCAGTGCAGGCCGTAGTCGTCCAGCTGCTGCAGGATGATGTCGGCCGCGCCGGGCTCGCAGCGGGGGCGGTCGAGGTCTTCCATGCGCACCCGCCACTGGCCACCCGCAGCGCGGGCGTCAAGATAACTCGCCACCGCCGCCGCCAGCGAGCCCTGATGCAGCGGGCCGGTGGGCGATGGCGCAAAGCGGCCGATATAGGATGGAGAATTCACCCCGGAATTATGCCGTGCCGGGGTGCGATCGCGTATCCGGCTGGAGGCCGGCCGGCGCAACAAGCTTGCGGCTCACACGCGAATAATGTCGCCCTTGAGTGAATACAGGATAGCAAGCACATCCTTTTTCTCGTCCGCACCCAGATTGTTTTTATCCATTGCGCCGAGGATATCGTCCACCACCGCAACGTACTCCTGCTCTGAAATATTCATTCCCTTGTGCGCGGTGCGCATGTCCCGGCCGGTGTAGGTCTCGGGA
>NCIF01000207.1 GCA_002256785.1 Hydrogenophilales bacterium 17-61-9 | reverse complement strand
GCCGGGTCGCCGCGCATCAGCGTGATGCCGGCGGTATGCATGGCGACATCGCTGCCCGAGGACATGGCGATGCCGATATCGGCGGCGGCCAGCGCAGGGGCGTCGTTGATGCCGTCGCCGACCATCGCCACGGTCTTGCCGGCAGTTTTGAGTTGCGCCACGTGCGCGGCCTTGTCGGCGGGCAGCACCTCGGCCAGCACATTATCGATGCCGAGCGCGGTTGCGGCCTGCTGCGCCGCGCCGCGGTTGTCGCCGCTGAGCATGACGGTGAGGATGCCGCGCGCCTTGAGGGTGGCCACGGCGGCGAGCGCACCGGGCTTGATGGCATCGCCAAACGCCAGCACGCCGAGGACGTGACGATCATCCGCGCGTGCCAGCCACGACACGGTGCGGCCGGCGGCCTCCTGCCCGGCGGCGACGGCGTCGAGCGCAGCGGTGGCGACCGCGTTTTCGTCCATCAGGCGGCGATTGCCAAGCCAATAGGGCGTGCCGTCGATCTCGCCTACTATGCCGCGCCCCGGCAATGCCTGTTGCGCCTGCGCCGGTTGCAGCGTCAGCGCGGCGGCCTCGGTCAGCACCGCGCGCGCCAGCGGGTGTTCGCTGCCCGTCTGCAAGCTGGCGGCAATCGCCAGCACTTCATTGCGCTCATGCCCATCTGCGGCCACGCATGCCGCCACATGCGGCTTGCCGTCGGTGAGCGTGCCGGTCTTGTCGAACACCACGACATTGATGCGGTGCGCGCGTTCCAGCGCTTCGGCGTCTTTGATCAGAATGCCGTGGCGCGCGGCCACGCCGGTGCCGGCCATGATCGCGGTGGGGGTGGCGAGGCCGAGCGCGCAGGGGCAGGCGATCACCAGCACCGCCACCGCGTTGAGGATGGCGGCTTCGGCGTTGCCGCCCAACGCCCACCAGCCGATGAAGGTGACCAGCGCGATCCCCATCACCACCGGCACGAACACTGCACTCACCTGATCTACCAGCCGCTGGATCGGCGCCTTGGCGGCCTGCGCGTTTTCCACCAGACGGATGATGCGCGCCAGCGTGGTTTCACCGCCTACCGCCGTAGTGCGCGCGAGCAGCACGCCGTGGGCGTTGATGGCGCCGCCTGTCACGCTGTCGCCCGGTTGCTTGTCGACCGGCAGCGATTCGCCGGTGAGCATCGATTCATCGATCTGGCTGCTGCCTTCGACGATCTCGCCGTCCACCGGCACCCGCTCGCCAGGGCGGATGACCACCTGGTCGCCAACGCGGATGGCATCGATCGGCATATCGCGGTCGACGCCATCCGTCCGCACCCGCGCCGTCGCCGGGCGCAAGGCCTGCAGCGCGCGAATCGCCTCGGTGGTCTGGCGCTTGGCCCGCGCTTCCAGCCACTTGCCGAGCAGCACCAGGCTGATCACCACCGCCGACGCCTCGAAATACAGATGCATAGCTTCGGCGCGCGTCAGCAACAGATAGACGGACAAGCCGTACGCGGCGCTGGTGCCCACTGCCACCAGCAGGTCCATGTTGCCGCTGCCCGCGCGCAGGGCTTTCCAGCCCGCGCGATAAAAGCGTGCGCCAAGCCAGAACTGCACCGGCGTGGCGAGCAGCCATTGCAGCCAGCCCGGCAGCATCCAGTGCGCGCCGAACAGGCTGCCGAGCATGGGGGCGACCAGCGGCAGCGACAGACCCATCGCCAGCGCCACCGGCCACCAGTCGGGCAGCAGGGGGTGGGCGACGGGCGGCGTTTCGCCCGCTGATTGCGGCAGCTGTGCACCATAGCCCGCGCGCTCGACGGCCGCTATCAGGGCGGCGGGCGAGGTGCCCTTGACCAGCTTGACCGTCGCCTGCTCGGTCGCCAGGTTGATGCTGGCGTCGAGCACGCCCGGCACCTTGTTGAGCGCTTTTTCGACCCGCGCAGAGCAGGTGGCGCAGGTCATGCCGCTGATGTCGAGCGCGCAGGACTCGGTCGGCACGCTGAAGCCGGCTTTTTCGATGGCGCGCTGGATTGCCGCCAGGTCGGTATCACCTGATACGGTGGCAACTTCGGTTGCGAGATTGACCGTGGCTTCAGCGACACCCGGCAGTTGCTTCAGCACTTTTTCCACCCGCGCCGAGCAGCTGGCGCAGGTCATCCCCTGAATGCTGACGGCATAGGTTTGAGGCATGGAAGGTTCCTGTTCGTTGCAAAGGCTCACACCATAAACCTTCCCTGCGCGCAGCGACCGGGTTTGTTGCTGGGCTGATCGAAACAGGCGTTCACCCGGACTGGGTTTGCCGGGCAGACAGGGATAAGCAAACGGTGAGTCTTTAGTTAGAACAGAAAACTCCTCGCTGAGTTCCAGCCGCGGCCTTGCTGCAAGAAAAGATGCCACCCAGCGCGGCAGGATAAACTCTGTTTATCTATTCCTCTATTAAGGATAGGCTGCCTTAGCCGTATACCCCTGTAGGCTGAACACCGAAATGGCATGGCCATGGCATGCACCGACAGGCAGGCTTCAGGGAGCCGTCCGATTGATCGAGGAATAAACGATGCAACGTAGAACCATGCTCAGGGGATTGGCCGCTTGCGCCTTGTCGACCGGGCTGGCAGCCCGCGCCGCGCAGGAAACCGGTCCCCAAGTCATACGGGTCAATATTCCCGGCCCCCACTTGTTGCCTTTTCTTCCGGTCGAGCTGATTACCCGGTTGGGGATCGATCAGGCGCTGGGCGTGCAACTGGCCATTCGCTACCTGCCGAGCGGCATTCTGGCGCT
>NCIF01000273.1 GCA_002256785.1 Hydrogenophilales bacterium 17-61-9 | reverse complement strand
ACCGCCAAACTTCTTCGACAGAATGGTGGTGATCGCCGCGGTCAAGGTGGTCTTGCCGTGGTCAACGTGTCCAATCGTGCCTACGTTTACGTGCGGCTTCGTCCGCTCGAATTTTTCCTTAGCCATTTCAAGTACCCCTCAAATTTGCACAAGAACGATGCGGTCAACCACGATCAACATCCCGACAACCGCTTTTCAAACACTGGTGCGCCGCCCGCTATCTTGGCGGACACCCAAAACCTGGTGCCCATGGGCAGGATTGAACTGCCGACCTCTCCCTTACCAAGGGAGTGCTCTGCCACTGAGCTACATGGGCTTCGGACTTACTACAAATAAGCCCACACAAAACTGGAGCGGGTGAAGGGAATCGAACCCTCGTCTTAAGCTTGGAAGGCTTCAGCTCTACCATTGAGTGGTGGTGGGGGAAGGATTCGAACCTTCGAAGGCAGAGCCGTCAGATTTACAGTCTGATCCCTTTGACCGCTCGGGAACCCCACCCAAACGAAGCGCGAAATTATAGGGGCTTTCAGAAGCCGCTGTCAAACATCCCCGTGAAAATTCCCGTCCCGCATAGTGAATCTCACACGTTGAACAGGAAATTCAGGACATCGCCGTCCTTGACGACATACTCCTTGCCCTCGGCGCGCATCTTGCCGGCCTCCTTCGCGCCCTGCTCGCCCTTGCAGGCAATGAAATCCTCGAACGAGATGGTCTGCGCGCGAATGAAGCCGCGCTCGAAGTCGGTATGGATGACGCCCGCCGCCTGCGGTGCGGTGTCGCCCTTACGGATAGTCCAGGCGCGCACCTCCTTCACTCCGGCGGTGAAATAGGTCTGCAGGCCGAGCAAGTCGTAAGCGGCGCGAATCAGGCGATTCAGCCCCGGCTCATTCCAGCCGAGTTCCTTCAGGTATTCCACACGCTCCTCCTGCGACAACTCCTGCAGCTCGGCCTCCAGCGCCGCGCAAACCGGCACCACCGGTGCGCCTTCTTTTTCGGCAAACGCGCACAGGGCATCGAGCATGGGGTTGTCGTGAAAGCCGTCCTC
>NCIF01000206.1 GCA_002256785.1 Hydrogenophilales bacterium 17-61-9 | reverse complement strand
GCACCGCTTCGGCCGGATTTTTCAAACGGGATTTCAGGCCTTGCGCCGCGCCCGTCTTGTAGTCGATAACGCTCAACGCTTGCCCGCCATTTGCATCGAAACGTGCGTCGACGCGGTCGATGCGGCCATGCAGCGTGATGTCGCCGAGACCTGGCACCACGCAGGGCACGTCGAATGCGGTTTCACCCGACTGATAGCGCCAGCCCTGCGCCACGCTCGCCAGCCAGGCGTCCAGGTAGGCGGGCTGAATTTTTTCCCAGCGCTGCGCCCAGACCGTTGCGGTGTACGCCGGCAGCGCCACAAATTCCGCTTCAGACAGCTCGGACAGGCGCGCCAGGGCGGCAACCCGTTCGACGGGCGGCTGGCTGTCATGAAAGCGCTTGAGGATGCGATGCAGGGCGTTGCCGTAGTCGCTTTTGTCGAGCGCATCGTCGGCTTCGTCGAGTTCACGGATGCCCAGCACGCTCTGGACAAAAAACCGGTAGGGGCAGTCGAGCAAGGTTTGATACGCAGTCGGCGAATAACGCAGCGGCAGTTGCGTAGCCAGGACGCGCGGCGCAGCCTGGACACAGGCGGCGGGCAATGGGCTGGCACGTGCGGGCGGCTCGGCGCAGGCCTGTTCAGGCAGCGGTTGGCCCCATGCAGCGAGGTGCATGGCCTGCAGGCGCAGCACCAGCGGCGAAGCCGGATTGGGCTCATCGCCATGCCAGGCCTGCCAGCTCAATAGCGCATCGCCCTGGCTCAACAACTCGATCAGGTCGGTGGTCGCGGCGTCGGCATCGTCGGCTGCGGTGGTCAGCCCCAGCTGCGCGCGGGTGGACTGGCTAAACAAACCCGGCGCCGGGTACACCGGCAGATGGCGCGCATCGGCCCCGATGACCGCGACGGCCTCGAACACGCGTCCGCGCGCGGCGGGCAGCGAGGTCAGCACGACCGGGCTAATCACGCTGGCATCGCTGAAGCTGTCGGATTCCAGCGCCAGATTGAGCCAGCGCCGCCATTCGCCGAAGCTGTATTTTTCGCTGTCGTCGCCGAGGTCGTGGCGCAGGGTTTCCAGCACGTCCATGACCTTGGCGCCCGCCGCATCGGCGTGCAGGCAGGCATTGAGGCGGACCAGGCTTTCCTGCAGCCGGGCGAGCCAGATGGCCAGCGGCGCCCGCGTCTGCGCGAAGCCCTGGCGGGCGCCAAGCAAGGCCGCGAGCCAGGGCGGCAGTGTTCCAAACTCGCTGTTTGCCAGACGCAGGATATCGGCCATGCCTTGCGCCACCCCCTGCCGCCGGAGCGCCAGTTCGAATTGCAACACCTGATCCTGCCGTATCGCAAGATCGCCCAGCACGAAGGGCGACTTCAACAGGTCGAGCAATTCAATGTGCGGAAAATCGCTCGCGACGCATTCGAGCCAGCGATCGACGACGGCCGCAGCCGCCGTGGTCGACAGCGTCCAGCCGGTTTCGTCGGCCACCAGCACCTCCATGCGCTCGAGCAGCGCGCGCACGCGGCGCGCGGTCTCGCGATCCAGCGCGATCAGCGCCAGCTCGCGCTTTCCTGCCTGCAACTGCGCTGCCACCCAGGCCACGATTGCGCGTGCTTCGGCTTCGAGATGCGGCGCAGGATTGAGGCTTACGCGCGCCACGAGCGGACTGTCGGGATAAACGCTTGCCAAAGCCCGGGCCCGCGCCAACAGCGGCGGCTCGGTCCGTTGCCAGGCTTGATGCAGGCTATGCGGTACGGCGTTGACGGGATCGGCGGGCGTGAAGGCCGGTTCAAACAGCGCGACCGGGGCGTGCCCGGCGCAGCGCGCGAGAAACTGCTGTTCGACTGCGGTCAGCGGTCCCAGCGCATAGCCATACACCGGGTGTGGGGCAGCGGCGAGTTGCGCCAGCAGACCGTCGAGCGCCGCCGCATAACGCGCTTGCGGATCCTGGCCGCTGGTATTGAGCGCCTGCCAAACCGCTTCGATCAGCGCCGTTTCGCGATCGAGTGCGTGGGCATGCACGGCGCGAATCTGCGCGCCGATGTCGCCGCCGAGCCGCGCTGCAGACAGCGCGTCGACCAGCACGAGCAGCTCGTTCGCCAGCGTCCACTTGTCGATTTTTCCCAGCCAGTCGACCCGCCGCAGCACGGCATGCAGGCGAGCCAGCCGCCGCGCCTGTGGTTCGCCGTGGCCGTCCGACAGCGGCTCGGCCCAGGTTTTGAGCGGAACGATATGCGGCGGAATCAGCGCCGGCAAACCCGCTGCCTGCGCCAGCGCCCGGGCAAAATCCAGCCCCGCACGGCGGTTGGGAACCAGCACCGTCAGCCCGGACAAATCGGGCAGCAGGTCAGCATGTTGATCGAGCAGATAGCGGGCAACGCCCGCAGGAAGCGAGGTACCGTGCAAGGCATGCGACCCGACACGGGCGTCGGCACAGCGTGGGTCGGTGCCCCAGGAGGGACTGCAGGGAATCGTGACGATTCCCATCGTGTTCAACGTTCCAGATATTGCAGTTTGTCTTTCACGCCGGCCCAGTCGTCGGCGTCAGGCAGCGGATCCTTGCGTTCGATGATGACTTTCCATTGCTTGGCGAGTTCGGCATTGAGCGCGGTATAGGCACGCTGGTCGTCCGGCACATCGTCTTCGGCATAAATCGCTTCGACCGGGCACTCCGCCACGCACAGCGTGCAATCGATGCATTCTTCGGGATCGATGACAAGAAAATTGGGGCCTTCGTGAAAGCAGTCAACCGGACACACATCGACGCAATCG
>NCIF01000031.1 GCA_002256785.1 Hydrogenophilales bacterium 17-61-9 | reverse complement strand
GGTCTGGAAGGCGGCGACCCTGGACCAGCCCATTTTCTCGAACGCGGCGCGGGTCTCGGCAGGGGTCATGAACTGGTCGCCGTACTCTTCCTTGAAGCCGCCGGTGGACAGCACCTTGACCGGACCGGCCAGGTTGACCGAACCTTGCGCCATCACCATCTTGACGCCGGGGTGCTCGAGATCGGTGGTCTTGTAGACCTGCATGCACTCGTGCGCCTTGTCGATGGCGTATTTCTCGGTCACCTTCATGGTGCCGAGGATTTCGCCGCTGTCGCCGTTGACCAGCGCGATATCGGCGCCGACCGCGATGCCCCGGGCGGTGACTTCGTCGGCGGAGAGGGTGACCGGGATCGGCCAGAACAGGCCGTTGGCCATTTTGTAGCCGTCGCACACGCCCTGCCAGTCGGCGTGGGTCATGAAGCCGTCAAGCGGGGTGAAGCCGCCGATGCCCATCATGATGAGGTCGCCGGTTTCGCGCGATGACAGGTTGACCTTGGGCAGCGCGGCTGCGCGGGCGGTTTCTGCGGCAAGCGCATCGCCTGTCAGCAGCAGGGGCTTGAGCTCACCGCCACCGTGTGGGCGTACCAGTTTGGACATGCTGTCTCCTCAGACTCGATGTGGGTATTTGCTGCCAAGGAGAATAGCACCGGGCCTTGGGCCTGAATAATCCTTTATTTTTATTTGAGGATAAGCGGGGTTGATGCGCTGGCCTGAAAATAAAAAAGCCCGACTTGTTCGGGCTTTTTTATTTGAACGGGGGTTTACGCGTCGAAGAAGGCGGGCATGTCGGAGGGTTCGGTCTTGATGACGTCAACCCAGGCAGGCTTGGTGTCGCCCCCCGCGGCCGCCAGCTTTTTGGTTTCTTCGTAGAGCATTTTCCAGCGGTTGTAGAGACAGTCGCTGACTTTACGCATGCCCGAGTCGAAATAGGAGTTGTGCAGGTCGCCAATGGTGCGGGTAAAAGCCTCCATTTGCTCCAGCAGGTTGTGCGGGTAACCGTGACGGTTGGTGTCAGCGTATTTGACCATTTCGCGCTTGACCGCCCGCACAAAAACTTTCTGGCCTTCGGTGAGATCGGCTTCGGTGCGCGGTGCGCCGCCGAAATTCATCACTTCCTGGATGAAACCGTTCAGGCGTTCACCAAAATCGAAGTTGGCGTAGTCGACATTTTGCATAAATCCTCCATGTTTCGAATTGATGTACTCAGATACTGCTGTTGAGGCTGGATGTGACCCCGGTGCTTATCCTACGCCGCGCGAAGCGGCTGTCCAGCTGTCTGCGCGCGGCCCCCGCAGGATTATTGGCTAAGCCCTTGAATCCAGCGAGAATATATTTTGTCCGCCAATCGGTGGAGCTGCGCCGTGCGGGTTGCCATGTCCGCCTGGATGACGTCGGGCGGTTGCACGCCGGGGCTGCTGCTGGCGTTGATTTCATCGGCGCCGTTTTTGCACCAGCTTGCAATCAGTTCGGGCGTCATTTCGACATGGCATTGCATGCCGATATGGCGGTCGTTCAGCACATAGGCCTGATTGGCGCACCAGGCGCTTTCGAGAATGCGTACGGCGCCCGGCGGCAAGCTGAAGGTTTCGCCGTGCCAGTGGAATGCCGGCATGGGCTGCGTAGCGTCGCCCAGCCAGGGACGCGCTGCATCCGCATCCGTGATGCTGACGTCGCCCCAGCCAATTTCCTTGATTGGGGCGGGACCAACCGTTGCGCCCAGCGCGCGGGCCATCAACTGGCCGCCCAGACAATGGCCGATAACCGGAATGTTTGCCGTCACTGCCAGGCGTATCAGCGCCAAAACGGGCGGGATCCAGGGCAAGTCATCGTTCACGCTCATGGGGCCGCCCATCAAGCAGACGCCGGAAATGCCGTTAAGGGTTTGAGGTATGGCGTCGCCCGCGTCGATGCGTACCAGTTGCCAGGGGATGCCGTGGCGTGCCAGAAACGTGGTGAAATATCCCGGCCCTTCGGTCGGGGAATGTCGAAAAACCAGAACAGGATGCACGATGTCTCTCAAGCGTAATTCATTCAATGTGGCCATCATAGCGGCTGGCTGGCTGGCCTGCACCCCGGCATGGGCGGCGAGTGTTTCGGTGGTGGGTCTGTTCAAGGACAAGGCCATTGTCACGATTGATGGCGGCAAACCGCAAACGCTCAGTGCGGGGCAAGCGGTTCAGGGGGTGAAGCTGATTTCAGCCGACTCGGACAGCGCCCGTTTCGATGTCGACGGCAAGCGCCGCATCCTGAGCATGGGGCAATCGTTCGCAGGCGGTGCGGCAGCGAGCGATCGGCAGAGCGTTTCGCTCACGGCCGATGCGCGCGGTCATTTTGCCGCCGCGGGTTCGCTCAATGGCTATCCGGTGAGTTTTCTGGTCGACACCGGTGCAACCTCCATCGCCATCAGCGCAGCCGAGGCGCAGCGCATGGGGATCAACTACAAGGCGGGTCAGGCCTACGGGGTGAGTACAGCCGCCGGCGTGGTACCCGCCTGGCGCGTCACCTTCAATACCGTCAAGGTGGGCGGGATCACCCTGAATCAGGTTGAAGGCATGGTGCTGGAGGCGGGTTTGAATGTGCCGCTGCTGGGGATGAGTTTCCTGAACCGGATGGAAATGCGCCGTGACGGGCAGACGATGACGCTGACGCAACGGTATTGATTGGCGCTTGGGTGAATGCAACAAGGCCCGCACATGCGGGCCTTGTTTTCGGGCGGTTGCCGTTTACTACTTCGACTTGTCGCGCTCGATCAGCGCATAGGCGCTGTGGTTGTGAATCGATTCGAAATTCTCCGCTTCCACCACATACGCATCGATCAGCGGTTCGGCGTTCATTGCGGCGGCGACGTCGCGCACGATGTCCTCGACGAATTTTGGATTGTCGTAGGCGCGCTCGGTGACGTATTTTTCATCGGGACGCTTCAGCAGACCGAACAGTTCGCACGAGGCTTGATCTTCGACCTTGCGCACCAGATCTTCAATCCACAGGAAACCGTTGGTTTTAACCGTCACGGTGACGTGCGAGCGCTGGTTGTGCGCACCATATTCGGAGATTTTCTTCGAGCAGGGACACAGGCTGGTCACCGGCACCAGCACCTTGGTGGTGTGGGTGAATTTCCCGTTTTCGATCGCGCCGATGAAGGTGACTTCGTAGTCCAGCAGGCTTTGCACGCCGGAAACTGGGGCCGACTTGTTGATGAAGTAGGGGAAGCTCATCTCGATGTAGCCCGATTCGGCTTCGAGGCGCTCGACCATCTGGCGCAGCATGCCTTCAAAATTCTCGACCGAAATCTCGCGCTCGCGCGTGTTGAGAATTTCGATGAAACGCGACATGTGCGTGCCCTTGAAATTGTGCGGCAGGTACACGTACATGTTGAAGTCGGCGATGGTGTGCTGAACGCCGTCGCTCTTGTCGGCCACGCGTACGGGGTGGCGAATGCTCTTGATGCCGACCTTGTTGATGGCGATTTTCCGTGTGTCGGCCGAGCTTTGTACGTCCGGCATGCAGACGGGGTCGCAAATCTGGTTCATGGCAGGCTCCTGATGTTGATGTGCAGTTTAGACTGAGTATAAACTGCTGGAATAGTTGAGTAAACTACTCAGGCATACAATCTTTCGCGGGCTTCAGCCCGCTGAGAGTCGGCGTCCCCGTTAGTGGGGTAATAGGCTTATCCGCTGGCGGACGGTGTGTTCGATTCCTGCCGCATCCAGGCCGCAATCGGCCAGCATGCGCGCCGGGTCGCCGTGTTCGATGAAGCTGTCGGGCAACCCCAGATGCAGCATGGGCGTTGTCACGCCGAGCGCGCTTAATGTCTCTGCAACCCCCGCGCCGGCGCCGCCCGCCACCGCATTTTCTTCCAGCGTCACCAGCAGTCGGTGGTTTTGCGCCAGTTCGCGCAGCAGGGCCACGTCCAGCGGTTTCACAAAGCGCATGTCGGCGACGCTGGCATCGAGCGCGTCTGCTGCGACAAGTGCGGGTGCGACCAGGCTGCCAAAGGCGATGAAGGCCACGTCGCGGCCGCTGCGGCGCAACACCCCCTTGCCGATTTCGAGCGGATCAAGACCGGTTTCAATGTGCGCGCCCACCCCGCTGCCACGGGGATAGCGTACCGCCGACGGACCGTCGTGCAAAAACGCCGTGGTCAGCAGGCGACGGCATTCGTTTTCGTCCGACGGCGCGGCGATCAGCAGGTTGGGGATGCAGCGCAGGAAGCTCAGATCGAAGCTGCCGGCATGCGTGGGGCCGTCGGCGCCGACCAGCCCGGCGCGGTCGATCGCCAGCATCACCGGCAGGTTTTGCAGTGCGATGTCGTGAATCAACTGGTCGTAAGCGCGCTGCAGAAAGGTCGAATAAATCGCCACCACCGGCTTGACGCCTTCGCACGCCAAACCCGCAGCAAAGGTCAGCGCGTGTTGCTCGGCAATGCCGACATCGAAGTAGCGTTTCGGAAATTCCTGCGAAAAACGCACCATCCCGGAGCCTTCGCGCATGGCCGGGGTGATGCCGACCAGCCGGGGATCGGCCGCCGCCATGTCGCACAGCCAGTCGCCAAACACCTGGGTGTAGGTGGGCTTGCCGCCGGACTTTTCTGCGACGCCGGTCGCCGGGTCGAATTTCGATACGCCGTGATACAGGCAGGGATTGGTTTCGGCGGGCGCGTAGCCTTTGCCTTTGCGGGTGACCACGTGCAAAAACTGCGGTCCGCTGAGTTGTTTGATATTGCCCAGCGTATTCAGCAGCACGTCAATGTCGTGGCCATCGATCGGGCCGATGTAGTTGAAGCCGAATTCCTCGAACAGCGTGCCGGGCGTCACCATGCCTTTCATGTGTTCCTCGGCGCGCTTGGCGAGTTCGCGGATCGGCGGGGCGACCGACAACACTTTATCGCCGGCACGGCGGGCGGCCGCATAGAATTTGCCCGACATCAGCCGCGCCAGGTAGTTGTTCAGGGCGCCGACGTTGGGCGAAATCGACATGTCGTTGTCGTTCAGCACCACCAGCAAGGGCAGTTCGGTGTTGCCCGCGTTGTTCAGGGCCTCGAACGCCATGCCGGCGGTCATGGCGCCATCGCCGATGACCGCCACGGCGCGCTGGCCGGAACCCAGTTGATGAAAGGCCTCGGCCATGCCGAGCGCGGCTGAAATCGAGGTGCTGGAGTGGCCGGCGCCAAAGGCGTCGAATTCGCTTTCGGCGCGACGCGGGAATCCTGCAATGCCGCCGGGCTGGCGCAGCCGGGCCATGGCCTCGCGACGTCCCGTCAGAATCTTGTGGACATAGGTCTGGTGGCCCACATCCCACACGATGCGGTCGTTGGGGGTGTCGAAGATGTAATGCAGCGCGAGCGTCAGTTCCACCGTGCCAAGATTGGACGCCAGATGCCCCCCTGTGCGCGCAACCGAGTCCACCAGGAATGCGCGCAGTTCGGCCGCCAGCTGCGGCAGCTTGTCGGGCGACAAGGCACGCAGGTCGTCCGCGGCGTGCAGGGTGTCGAGCAGGGGCGTGTGCATTAAAACGACCGCTCGACGACAAAGTCGGCCAGCTGGCGCAGACGCCCGGCCGGTTCGCCCAGATGGGCCAGCGCCGTGTGCGCATCGGCGCGCAGTTGCTGCGCCAGTTCGCGCGCCCGCGCCGCGCCAAGCAGGCTCACATAGGTGGGCTTGTTGTCGGCGGCGTCCTTGCCGGCGGTTTTGCCCAGGGTTGCGGTGGGCGCTTCGGCGTCGAGTATGTCGTCCACGACCTGGAAGGCAAGGCCGATGCACTTGGCATAGCGATCCAATGCTGCCGTGGTGGCCGCGTCAACCGCGCCGCACTGCGCGCCGAGCAGCACCGAGGCGCGGATCAGCGCGCCGGTCTTGTGGATGTGCATGAATTCGAGTTCGGTCAGATCGAGCGGCTTGCCGACGCTGGCGAGATCGATCGCCTGCCCGCCGGCCATGCCGCGCGAGCCGGCGGCCCGTGCCAGCAGTAGCACCATGTTCAGCTGGATTGCCGGATCGTCGGACAGCGGCTGCGCGGTGAGCATCTCAAACGCCAGGCTCTGCAGGGCGTCGCCCACCAGCAGCGCGGTGGCTTCGTCGAATTCCACATGGACCGTGGGCTTGCCGCGCCGCAACGCATCGTTGTCCATCGCCGGCATGTCGTCGTGTACCAGCGAATAAGCGTGGATCAGTTCGACTGCGGCTGCGGCATGTTGCACACGATTCGCATCGGCGCCCGTCACCTCCCCCGCCGCAAATGCCAGCAACGGCCGCACCCGTTTACCGCCGCCGAGTACCGCGTAACGCATGGCTTCGTGCAGCCGATGCGGGGTAATGCCGGCCGGGGGCAGGCACGCGGCCAGTGCGCTTTCAGTACGCGCCTGGCAGGCCTGGGTCCAGGCTGAAAAATCAGTCATCGATGTCGTCAGTCTTGAAAGACTGGAGCGTGCCATTTTCCAGAATCCTCACCTGCTGCTCCGCTTCGCTCAACTGCTGGCGACAGTAGTGCAACAATACCGCGCCGCGTTTGTAGGCAGCGAGTGACGCTTCGAGCGGCAGTTGGCCCGACTCCATTTCGCCGACGATGGACTCCAGCTCCGCCAGGGCGGATTCATAGTCTTTTGGGGGCGTGGCGGCGCGGGATTTGGCCATGGCATGCAATCTGGCAGAAACAAAGCGCGTTACTTTAACAAATTCAGGGCAGGGACGCCTCCCCGGCGCGGTTGCCCATCCACAATATTTATGCCTTCGCTGCCGGGCTTCAACCCGGCATGAGCGTATCGGCCGCCGCCGCGGGATGGCATGATGCGACTTCCGTCATCCCGCGGTGCGCGATCGCGCCGCTATCCGCCCCCCATTTTTCGCGCTGCCACGATGAAGACCATACACATGAACTGTTTCCCATGAAATCAAGCTGGATGCTGGTAGCGGCAGCGCTTTTTGCACTCATGAGCATGCAGGTCAAGCAGCTTTCAAACACCTTCTCGCCCGCAGAACTGGTGTTTTATCGATCGGTATTCGGGCTTGTTTCGATTTGGGTCATGATCGCGTCCACGCGTCGCAGCTGGCTGGCGCCGCTTGCTACGCGACAGCTGCGCAGCCATTTCTGGCGCGGCCTGTCGGGCTTTGCTGCGCTGGTGCTGTTTTTCTACGCGATTGCGCGATTGCCGCTGGCCACAGCCGTCACCCTCAACTACACGGCGCCGTTGTTTCTGGCCGCGCTGTCCGCATGGTGGCTGCACGAGCGGCATGGGCGCGGGCTGGTGGGCGCGGTGCTGCTGGGGTTTGTCGGCATCGTGCTGCTGCTGCGTCCGCAAGTGCAGGGACAGGACTGGCTGCCCGCGCTGGCCGGACTGGTCTCGGGCATGCTGGCGGCGGTGGCCTACGTCAATGTCAAGCAACTCGGCAAGCAGGGCGAGCCGGAATGGCGGGTGGTGTTTTATTTCACGCTGCTGGCGACGCTGGGCGGCGGCGCGTGGATGCTGGTTTCGGGGTTTCATCAGCCGCGTGCCGGGGACTGGCCGTGGCTGATCGGTATCGGGGTGTCGGCCACCCTTGCGCAACTGGCCTTGACCCGGGCTTATCATCGTGGCCGTACGCTTGCCGTGGGTGCGCTGGCCTATACAACCGTGGGGTTTTCGGCGGTATATGGGGTGCTGCTGTTTGGCGAGCGATTGCCGCTGCAAGCCTGGATAGGCATGGCTGTGGTGGCGCTGGCCGGCATACTGGCAGTGCGCGCTTCTACGCCTGCGCAGGCCGATTCGCTATAGTTCGCTTATTCGCCAGAGGAGAATTGCATGATCAAGCTTGACGTCAATAACAACCAGATCGCCGTGTCCGTCATGGGCCAGTTCACGCTGGAGGATTACCGCGAGTTTGAGCAGGCGGTGTGCTACGGGATTCAATTCAAGGGAACGGTCAACGTGCTGTTCGACCTGCGCGATATGTTGTCCTACAGCGTGGATGTTGCGTGGGAAGAGCTCAAGTTTTCGCGCGAACATAAAAACGATTTTGGCCGCATCGCCATTCTGACCGGCGATCAGTGGGTGGCCTGGAGCATGTGGATCAATCGCCTGTTCATGTCCGCCGACATTAGCCAGTTTGATGAACTGGAGACTGCGCAGGCATGGGTGGCGGAAGGCGAGTTGCCCGCCGCGGCGAATTGATCCGCGCTGCAGCCGGCGTGCTGGTGTGCGCGCTGGCATGTCCGGCTGCGGCCAATGGGCAGTGGCAGGTGCTGGCCGAGTCGCCGTCTGAAACCACTTTGATCGAACTGTCGAGCATTGCGCGCGCGGCTCACCGGGTGAGCTTCCGTGTACGGCATGCCCTGCGCGATGGTCAGCTTGATTTGAATACCCAGCGTCCCATGCGCGAAATTCTGGCCAAGCGTATGGTGGACTGTCGCACCAGGCGCGTTGCCACGCTGTCGCGTGCGGTGTTTTCAGACCACGATGCATTGATCGATTATCAGGCGGTCCGTCCGGCTCGGGCCGAGTGGAAGGCGATGACGGCGGACGACCCGCTGTTCAAACTGGTGTGCAGGACGTTATAAAACCGCCCCGCGCGGCCGGAATATTGTCTGATTGGCGTAATACGCATTAACGGTGTTTTCAGCATCCCATTCCGGTATGCCCTGGATCGGCAAAGGCGGGAGCCGACGGGGCGATTCGATCGCCCGGAGTGAGCTGACGGCCAGCTGTTCCACCGCGTCCGGGTCGAGTGTCGGCGAATTCAACATCAGGCACTTGCCCGTCATCGAGGGGTAGGGCGCGCGCGCCTTTTCCAGCAGCGCATGGCCCACCACCACAAAATGCATCATGGACCCGACGTCCGCACGGCGTTCGCAGAATAGCGTCTGCCAGGCGCACGCGGTCAGCAGGTCGGGTAAATGCGGATCCTGGCTGATCACCCATACTCCTGATTCGTCCAATACGGTCATTGCATCGCGGCGGCGACCCCGCTGGTTATTTATTTCAGTGATGAGCGCTTCTCCATGCGCCGCATTGAGCGCCGCTTTAAAGCGGGGAAAGCGCAGCCACACAAGCGCATTCAGCACGTCGTGCCAGGTGTCGGGGCGAGTGGGTACCTGGCCCGTTTGCAGAATATGGGTTTCGTATTCGCGTGCGGACAGGCGGCCGTCAGGGGCAATGAACTGCAGCGGCAACCCGCGCGCCTGGGTTGTGCCGAGTGCGGCCGCCAGCATGTTGAGCCGGTCCAATGACGGCAGCGCAGACTCCAGCGCCAGTGCGTGGATCAATGCCCGGTAGGGCGCAAAGGCAGGGTGATTGAAGCTCAATGCAGGGATTCGGACAAGGCTTGACGGTATTGTCGGGTCAGCGGGTGGGCGTTGCCCAGCAAATCGAACAGCGCCAGCAGGCTGAGGCGGCCGATGTCGTGGCGAAAATTCCGCTCAGTGCGGGCGATGCGCAGCAAGGCTGCCATTGCCCCTGCGAAATCGTCGGTTGCCAGCAAACGCGCCGCGCGCTGAAACTGCGCGGCGAGATCGTCCGGGTGTTGCGCCAGCAGCGCATCGAGTTCGGCCAGCGGGGGCGCTAGTCGCGCGGTTTCGGCCAGGGTGAGATGCGCATGAAGCCGGGCGATCTCGGGTTCGCCACGCGCATCCGGTGGCAGGCTGTTGAGTAGTTTCAGTGCCTGTTCGCCGTCGCCTTCCGCCCACAACAGCTTGGCCAGATCGCGCGGAATGGCGAGGTTCTCGGGTTCGGCCATGGCCGCGTTGGCGAGCAGCATGCGCGCCTGCTGAATATTACCCGCCTGCCAGGCCGCCACGCCCAGTGCATGGGCGCGGTTGGCGTCGCCGGCGATGAAACGGTCGAGCACCTCACGAAAACTGCTGTCGGGGTCGGCGCCGTGAATGGTGTGGGCGACCTCGCCGCGCCAGAAAAACTTGACGGTGGGTACGGAGTTCACGCTAAAGCGCCGCGCCAGTTCGGGCAGGTCGTCGGTGTTCAGCATGACGAGCAGAAACTTGCCGCCATATTCGGCCGCCAGCTTGACCAGCCGTGGCATCAGGATGAAGCAGGGGCCCGCCTTGGGGGTCCAGAAGTGCACCAGCACCGGGCCCTTGTGCGAGTTTTCCAGCACCAGGCGGTTGAAATTTTCCGCATTGGCGTCGAATACATGGGGGGAGAGCGTCATGTCAGGCGAAGCGTCCGGTTAGTGCAAAGGCAGCGGTGGCGGCGACGAGTTCGCGGGCGATGCCAGGCTCGAATGCCGAATGGCCCGAATCCGCCACGACCACGTAGCGGGCTTCGGGCCAGGCGCGCGCCAGCTCGTCGGCCGACACGATGGGGCAGACGGCATCGTAACGCCCCTGAACAATGGTGGCGGGGATGTGACGAATACGGTCAAGGTTGTCGAGCAGGCTGTTGTCGGGCAAAAAGATGTTGTTGACGAAGTAATGCGCCTCGATGCGCGACAGTGAAAGCGCGGTTTTTTCGCTGCCAAACGCGGAAACCAGATCGGGATTGGGCAGCAGGGTAGAGCACGAAGCTTCGAAGGTCGACCACCGGTAGGCGGCCGGCTGGTGCACCGCCGGATCGGGATCGACGAGGCGGCGATGATAGGCCGTGAGCAGGTCATGGCGTTCGTTTGGCGGGATGTGTTCCGCCAGTTGCCGTTGCGCTTCGGGAAACAGGGCGCGAATGCCGTCCAGAAACCAGTCGATCTCGCTTTTCCGGCATAAGAAAATGCCGCGCAGTATCAGTCCGCGGCAATGCGCGGGATGGGCTTCGGCATAAGCGAGTGCCAGTGTCGACCCCCACGATCCGCCAAATACCAGCCAGGTTTCGATGCCGAGTTCACGCCGGAGCGCTTCCATGTCGGCGATCAAATGCGGCGTGGTGTTGTCGGTCAGCTCGCCGTGCGGCGTCGAGCGGCCACTGCCGCGCTGGTCGAACAGAATGATCCGGTAGCGCGCGGGGTCAAAAAAACGTCGCTGGCCGGGCGAGGTGCCTGAGCCCGGCCCGCCATGCACAAACAACACCGGAATGCCATCGGGGTTGCCCGAGGTTTCCCAGTAAATGCAGTGCGCCCCCGTCGTTGTCAGCATGCCGCTGGCATAAGGGTGGATGGGCGGGTGGAGCGTGGTTGTTGACGCTTTAGCGTCTTTAGAGCGCAGTTGTTGCCGACTTGTCGGCTTTACAACTGCGGCCTGCCCCTTGCGGGTACAACCACGGCCTACCCCTTGCGGGTGGAGCGTGGTATTCGACATGGTTCTTCGCGCGGACACTTGATTGCGGATTGTATCGTCCCGCTCACCAGGCGGGTGCCGCTTGATGAATGCGGGCGCTGGCGCCAAGCCATATCGACATGCGCCGAGCGGGTCCGTATGCTTCATGTGTGCCCGGTATTCCCCGGTTCGCGCTTGGCGGGTTTGGGTCGGGCGGGCGAACAGCGCTAAATGAGACAGCCGTCTCTAACAATGATGATACGAGGAGTTGCGACATGAGCACTGTGGTTAAAGTGGCCCTGTTGGGTCTGGGAGATGTGGGTGAGGTTTTTGCGGAGCACTTTCTGGAAAAAATTCAGGAAGAACGCATCAACGTGGAAATTGTTGCGGTTGCGCACCGCGATCTGGAATCGCCGGTTGCGCTGGGTTTTAGCCAAAGCAAGGTTCCGGTATTTCGGGATGCGCTTGAAGTGGTGTCGATGGGCGCGAAAATCGATATCATTTTCGACCTGACCGGGGATCCCGAGTTGCGCAAAAAGCTGCGGATCGCACTGCAGGAATCGCATAATCATCACACCGTGATTGCACCTGAAGTGGTCGCTCAATTGTTGTGGAATTTTTTCGGTGAAGGTGAATTGCCCAGCAGCGGAAAAACGGGCTACTGATGCCTCGCGGGGGGCGCCATAGGATTAACTGTTTGGTACAACAGGTTGCTTCATTTAACGGCAGCCCCCTCCTTGTAAATGGTTCCGGGAAATTATGACTTCTCCATTCAAATCGGCACACGCCACGCACGCTGACTGGACGCAGGCTGCGCAGGCGTGCATGAAACAGTTGGGGGCGATACCATCCGCCGCAACACTTGGGTTTCTCTATGTGGCGGATGCCTACGCGGGCGAGCTCGACGCGATTCTGGGTTTTTTCAAAAGTGCGACGGGTGTGCCGCATTGGACCGGCAGCGTGGGCGTGGGGATCTGCGCCACCGGCGTGGAGTTTCTTGAACAGCCGGCGATGGCGGTGATGCTGGGCGAGTTCGACCCGGTTGATTTCAGCATGCTTCCGGTGTTGCGAACGCCGCAGGATGTGGACGCCCTGTCATCGGACAAATACTTTGCGGTGGTGCATGGCGATCCCTCGAACAACCGTATTCAGGAGCTGATCGAGGGGCTGAGCGAAAAAATGTCCAGCGGGTTTGTCGTCGGAGGGGTGTCGAGCTCGAATGGCGAGAACGCGCAGATCAGCGATGGCGTCGTCAGTGGCGGGCTGTCCGGCGTGCTTTTCAGCGAGCGGGTGAAACTGGCCACGCGATTGACGCAAGGCGTTTCGCCGCTGGGTCCGCGCCATCTGATTACCACGGCCAACAAAAACGTTATCGGCAGTCTGGATCATCGTCCGGCGCTGGAGGTGATGAAGGAAGAAATCGGCGAAGTGCTGACGCGCGATTTGCGGCGTGCGGCGGGTTATATCTATGTCGGCTTGCCGGTGCGCGGCTCGGATACCGGCGACTATCTGGTACGCAATATTCTGGGCGTGGACCCGCAGAACAACCTGGTGGCGATAGGCGAATACATCGAGACAGGGGACGCGTTGCTGTTCTGTCGGCGCGATCAGCAAACCGCCGAGGATGATCTGCAACGGATGCTGGTTGCTATCGGCGCACAACTGAACGCGCCGATTCGTGGCGGCGTGTATTATTCCTGCCTGGGGCGCGGTCAGCATATGTTCGGGGCGCCCAACCGGGAGCTGGAACTGATACGCGATACCCTGGGGGATTTCCCGCTGGTGGGTTTTTTTGCCAACGGCGAAATATCGCATAACCGCTTGTATGGCTACACCGGGGTATTGACCCTGTTTGGCTGAGTCAATTTAAGAACACGGAGACACGCATGAGCCTGCACGCCATGAAAGAAGATGAAGCCCGTTTGCTGCGAGAAGAAATCGAATTATTAATGAACGAGCGTCGCCAGTTGTTGCAGGTGACGGGGGCGGCGGCCGTGTTCGTTGCCAATCTCGATACGGAGAGTCTGCCGGATGATGCCGATACGATTGATGCCGCAGAAATGCTGGCTGAACAACTCAACGGCCTGTCCGAAGAAACGCTCAAGGACGCGCTGGAGTCGGTGCGCGCCGAACTTGATCCTGCCGAGTAACCCGGGCTGACGTCTTGTCCCGCCTGACCCTGCCTTCCCCCGCTGAAGTCAGGGGCGTTTTACTGGTTGCCTGTCTGACGGCATTGGCCTATGCCTTGGCGGGCTGGGTCAGCCTCAAACTATCAGCTTATTTGACCGATGCGATGGCCGCTGTCTGGCTGGCAGCGGGCATCGGCGCCATGGCGAGCCTGCGATTCGGCATGGCGGGAGTGCTCGGCGTGTTGCTGGGATCGTTTGCCATTTATGCGCAGATCATGCAGGCGGAAGATGCCCTGCGACTGTCCCTCGGCATGGCTGCCGGGGCGGCAATCATCGGGTATTTGCCGCGCTACCTTCAGCCCTTCAGCGCCTCTCTCGACTATGTGCCCAGCGTCGCCAAGTTCGCATTGGTCGCCGCGCCGCTAGGGTGTGCGGTGAGCGCGCTGGCGGGGGTGCTCAGTTTGCATTTCTTTGGCGACCTGCCCGCCAGTCTGGTGATGGAGGGCTTGTGGGTATGGTGGCTGAGCAATTTGCTGGGGGTGGTTTTGATTGCGCCGTTGCTGCTCACCGCTTCGCGTTGGGATTTGTTGCCAACCGATCAGGGCGCACGACTGGAAGGCCTGGTTCTGGTGCTCAGCATGCTGCTGCTGACGCTCGCGATGATGCAGTACATGCATCCCCTGAGGCCGGCCGAAATCGTATTGTTCGTCTTGTTTCCCGGGGTGCTGTGGGCGGCGCTCCGGTTTTCGGTCACCGGTGCAAGCCTGGCTATTTTCCTGTCGGCGCTCATTGTGATGGGCGTGACCGTCGTCACCTACGGGGGGCCGGCTGGCGCGATTACACCGCACGACGTGTTTGCGCTGCAGATCAGCATGATGACCATGGCGCTGGGTGGATTATTCGTGTCGGCCGCCCTGACCGAGCGGCGCTATTCCGAAATGCGGCTCGACATGCTGGCCAATCACGACCCGCTGACCGGGCTGCCCAACCGTTCATATTTCCAGGATTTTCTCGGCCATGCGCTGGCGCGCGCGCAGCGCGAAAAATCCCAGGTTTCGCTGTTGTTCATCGACCTCGACCGCTTCAAGCACATCAATGACTCGCAAGGTCATGAGGTGGGCGATCAGGTGCTGCGCGTGGTGGCCAACCGCCTGGATGAGCAATTGCGCGCCGATGATTTTGTCTCCCGCCTGGGTGGCGATGAGTTTGCGGTCATCATGATCCATCCGCCGGCTTCGCGTGCCGCCAGCCGGGTGGCGCGCAAACTGCTCAAGGCCCTGGCCGAATCGTTCAAGATTGACCAGCGGCGCTATGCCATTGGCGCCAGTATCGGCATCAGCGTCTTCCCTGACGATGGAACCGACGCCAACTCGCTGTTGCGTCAGGCCGATCTGGCGATGTATCAGGCCAAGCAACGCCGCAGCGGGTTTGAATATTTCAGCGATGAACTGAATACCGTTGCGCAGCATCAACTCACCCTGGAAACCGGCCTGCGCCACGCGCTTGAGCGAAACGAACTGGTGCTGATGTATCAACCCAAAGTGGATCTTGCCAGTGGCCAAGTGGTCGGCCTGGAGGCGCTGGTGCGCTGGCTTCCCCGCTCGGGCGGCATTATCTGGCCCGGTCAGTTCATCCCGGTGGCTGAAGAAACCGGCCTGATCATGCCGCTGGGTCGCTGGGTGGTGCGGGCGGCCTGTGAACAGTGGATTGCCTGGCGCGACGCGGGGGGGAGCCCGCCACCGGTGGCGATCAATTTGTCGCCGCGGCAGTTTTCCGATGCGCGCCTGATCGATGACATTGACGCCATCCTGAAGTCTATCGGCATGGACCCCGCGTATTTGCAGCTTGAAGTGACCGAAAGCTCGGCGATGGAAAACCCGGTGCGCACGTTCGGCATGCTCGATGCGTTGCGTCAGCGCGGTCTGCACGTGTATATCGATGACTTCGGCACCGGGCACTCCAACCTGGCCCAGTTGAAGCGGATGCCGATTGACGCGCTGAAAATCGACAAGAGCTTTGTCGACGATGTGCTGACCGACAGCGACGACGCCGAGATCGCCAACGCCATCATCCGGCTTTCGCATGCGCTGAATTTGCGGGTGGTCGCCGAAGGCGTGGAATCGGTCGAGCAGGTTGCTTTCCTGAAAAAACTGGGCTGCGACGAAATCCAGGGATATGTCGTCAGCAAGTCCTTGACGCCGGACAAGGTGAGCGAGCTGTTCGCAAAACGTTTTTCATTTTAATAAGCGTGTTTAAAACGGGCCGGGTGGAATGTCTCCACGCGGCCCGTTTTTCGATCAGCTGGCGACGATTTACAGCAGCGCTTAGCTGATCAACTGCGCCAGCACGAACGGCAGTATCCCGCCCTTGTTGTAATACTCGACTTCAATCGGCGTATCGATGCGCAGCCTGAGCGCGACGCGCTCGGTGTTGCCATCGGCGCGATGAATCACCAGCGTGACATCCTGCTGCGGGACGATGCCGGACTCGGCGCCTTCGAGGTCGAAGGTTTCGCTGCCGTCAAGTTTCAGCGTGGCGGCATCGACGCCGTCCTTGAACTGGCAGGGCAGCACCCCCATGCCGGCGAGGTTGGAACGATGGATGCGCTCGAAGCTCTTGGCGACAACTGCCTTCACGCCCAGCAGCGTGGTGCCCTTGGCGGCCCAGTCGCGGCTGGAGCCGGTGCCGTATTCCTCGCCCGCAAAGATCATCAGCGGCATGCCTTCGGCCTGGTATTGCATGGCGGCGGCGTAGATCGATGTTTCCTTGCCGTCTTTGAGCGTGACGCCGCCCTCGCTGCCGGGCACCATCAGGTTCTTGATGCGGACATTGGCGAAGGTGCCGCGCATCATCACTTCATGGTTGCCGCGGCGCGCACCGTAGCTGTTGAAGTCGGCTTGCTGCACGCCGTGTTCGGTCAGATAGGCGCCGGCCGGCGAACTGGGCTTGATGCCGCCTGCCGGGCTGATGTGGTCGGTGGTGACCGAGTCGCCAAAAATTGCCAGGGCGCGCGCGCCCTTGATGACAGGGTGGGTCGCTTTTTCGTCGACAAAGAACGGCGGCTCCTGGATATAGGTCGACGCGGTATCCCATTGATACACCGCCCCGGCGGGGGCGGACACGCCGTCCCACAGCGGATTGTTGGCGCCGACGTCGGCATAGCTTTTGTACACGCCCTTGTCGGTGGAATGATGCAGCAGCGCGGCGATTTCCGCGTTGCCCGGCCAGATGTCCTTCAGATACACCGGCCCGTTCTTGCCGGCGCCGATCGGCTCTTTCTCGACGTTGAACGGCACCCGTCCGGCCAGCGCGAAGGCGACGACCAGCGGCGGCGACATCAGGAAGTTGGCCTTGACGTTCTGGTGCACGCGCGCCTCGAAGTTGCGGTTGCCGGACAGCACCGAACAGGCGACCAGGTCGTTGTCGAGCACGGTTTTTTCAACCGCCTCCGGCAAGGGGCCGGAGTTGCCGATGCAGGACCCAGCTGTTCCAGATAGGGCAACAGGCCGGCTGTCTTCAGATATTCGGTGACCGCGCGCGAGCCGGGGCCCATGCTGGTCTTGACGTGGGCCGGGGTGTACAGGCCGAGTTCGACCGCCTTCTTCGCCAAGAGGCCGGCCGCGATCATCACGCCGGGATTGGACGTGTTGGTGCACGAGGTGATGGCCGCGATGACCACGCTGCCATGCCGCAGTTCGCCGCCGCCCTCGACTGCGTAGGTGCGGCGCAGATCTTCGGCGGTCTTGCCGTAGCCGCCCGCTGCCTTGGGCTGCTGCATCAGCGTGTCGAAGCTCGTTTCGATGGCGGAAAGCGCGATGCGGTCCTGCGGCCGCTTGGGGCCGGCGACCGAGGGCTCGACCGAGGACAGGTCGAGCGTGAGGGTCTGCGAGTAGTCGATTTCGCCTGCCTTGGGGATGCCGAACAGCTGCTGCGCCTGGTAGTAGGCGCGGATCAGGTCGACCTGGTCGGTCGCGCGTCCGGTGGCGGAAAAATACTGGCAGGTGGCCTCGTCGACCGGGAAGAAACCCATGGTCGCGCCGTATTCGGGCGCCATGTTGGCGATCGTCGCGCGGTCGGTGACCGGCAGCGCGGCCGCGCCTTCGCCGAAGAACTCGACGAACTTGCCGACCACCTTGGCGCGGCGCAGCATCTCGGTGACGGTCAGCACCACGTCGGTGGCGGTGACGCCTGGCTTGACGCTGCCGGTGAGGTTGACGCCGACCACATCGGGCGTGAGGAAGTACACCGGCTGGCCGAGCATTGCGGCTTCGGCCTCGATGCCGCCGACGCCCCAGGCGACCACGCCGAGGCCGTTGATCATGGTGGTATGGCTGTCGGTGCCCACCAGCGTGTCGGGGTAGGCGGCGCCATCCTTTTCCATGACGCCGCGCGCCAGGTATTCCATGTTCACCTGGTGCACGATGCCGACGCCGGGCGGCACGACCTTGAAGGTTTCGAACGCCTGCATGCCCCATTTGAGGAACTGGTAGCGCTCCTGGTTGCGCTCGAATTCGATCTTCATGTTGAGATCGAGCGCATCCGGGGTGCCGAAGGTGTCGACCTGAACGGAATGATCAACCACCATGTCCACGGGCACCAATGGCTCGATTTTTTTTGGATCCTTGTCGGCGCGCGCGGCGGCCGAGCGCATCGCGGCCAGGTCGGCCAGCAGGGGCACGCCGGTGAAATCCTGCAGGATGACGCGGGCCACGGTAAAGGGGATTTCCTCGGTGCGCTCGGCGTTGGGCTGCCAGCTTGCCAGTTGCCGGACGTGCTCGGGCGTGACTTTCACGCCGTCGCAATTGCGCAATACGGATTCCAGCACGATGCGGATCGATACCGGGAGTCGGGCGACGGACACGCCCAGTGCGGCCTCGAGTTTTTTCAGCGAGGCGAACTGGACGTCGCGTTTGCCGGAGGAAAATGAATCGAGGGTGTTGAAGGTATCGGTCATGGCGGTTGGGCTAAGAATGGAATGGTTCGCAGGCCTGATTTTACCGGAAGTGCGTCCGGCTTAAATGTGCCGGTGCGTGTTAAAGCTCGATGTCGAACAGGGCCAGCAGCTTGATCATGCCCAGATAAGCCAGCGCGGTGGCGGCGCTGGCGGTGAGCAGGCTGAACCAGAATCCCAGTCCGTTGCGCAGCAGCAGTGGCAGCAACACGAACAGCAGCAAGGAAGGCAGCACCAGCCAGAAAATGCCGCCGGCGAGCGCGGCGACCTTTTCCGTGTCGCCGGTGTCGACATACAGCCAGATAAACGCCAGCAGCGAGGTCAGCGGCAGCGAAGCCAGGGCGGCCGCCCAGAACGTGCTGCGCTTGGCCACCTCGGCAATGGCGACGAGGACCAGCGCGGACAGGGCGATCTTGAGCGCGTATTGCCCCATGGCGGCGGAATCAGCCTTCGCGCCGCATCTGCGGGTTCATTTAACTTTCCCGCCGCATTTGCGGGAACAGGATGACGTCGCGGATGGAGGGCGAATCGGTCAGCAGCATCACCAGGCGGTCGATGCCGATGCCGCAGCCGCCGGTGGGCGGCAGGCCCTGTTCCAGCGCGCGGATGTAGTCGGCATCGTAGTGCATCGCTTCCTCGTCGCCGGCTTCCTTTTGCCGCACCTGATCCATGAAGCGCTCGGCCTGGTCTTCGGCGTCGTTCAGCTCCGAGAAACCATTGGCCATTTCGCGCCCGGTGATGAACAGCTCGAAGCGTTCGGTGATCTCGGGCTGGGTGTCGGAGCGGCGCGCCAGCGGCGACACTTCGGCCGGGTAGTCGATGATGAAGGTGGGCTGGATCAAGAGCGCTTCGGTGGTTTCCTCAAAGAAGGAAAGTTGCAGGCCGCCGAGGCCATCCTGCGGTTTGTATTTGGCTTTCATTGCCTTGAATTGAGCGACCAGCCAGTCGCGGTCGTTCAGCTGTTCCACGGTGTAGTGCGGGTGGTAATGACGAATCGCATCGACGATGGTGAGGCGGGCAAACGGCTGGCCGAGGTCGATTGCGTGGCCCTGATATGGCACCGTGGTCGAGCCGGTGGCGGCGACCGCGGCGGCGCGGATCAAGGACTCGGTGAGATCCATCAGATAGCGGTATTCGCGATAGGCCTCGTAGAATTCCATCATGGTGAATTCGGGGTTGTGGCGCGTCGACAGCCCTTCGTTGCGAAAATTACGGTTGATCTCGAACACTTTTTCGAAGCCGCCGACGACCAGACGCTTGAGGTACAGCTCGGGCGCGATGCGCAGGAACAGCTCCATGTCGAGCGCGTTGTGATGCGTGGCGAAGGGCTTGGCCGCGGCGCCGCCGGGGATGGGGTGCATCATCGGCGTTTCGACTTCGAGGAAATCGCGCTCGACCATGAAGCCGCGGATCGCCTGGATGATTTTCGAGCGGCGCTTGAAGGTCTCGCGCGCGCCGTCGTTGGTGATCAGATCAAGGTAGCGCTGGCGGTACTTCTGCTCCTGGTCGGCCAGGCCGTGGAATTTCTCCGGCAGCGGGCGCAGCGCTTTCGACAGCAGGCGGATCGATTTGGCCTGGATGGTCAACTCGCCCTTGTTGGTTTTGAACAGCGTGCCGGACACCCCCAGAAAATCGCCCAGGTCCCAGTGCTTGAACGCATCGTGCGTGTCGGTGCCGGTGTGATCGTTGGAGATGTACACCTGGATGCGTCCGCTCATGTCCTGCAGGGTGGCGAAGCTGGCCTTGCCCATCACGCGTTTGAGCATCATGCGGCCGGCGAGCTGGACCGGGACGGCTTCGGCTTCCAGCGCTTCCTTGCTTTTGTCGCCATGAGCGGCGGCCAGCTTGCCGGCGTAGTCGTTCCGCTCGAAGTCGTTGGGAAAGGCGACGCCCGTCTCGCGGATCGCGGCGAGTTTGGCGCGGCGCTCGGCGATGATCTGGTTTTGACTCAGTTTGTCTGATTCGGCGCTTGCCGGATTCGTCGAAACTTCGTTTACGTCGAGGGCGGGGGCAGTGGTTTCGGTGTTCATGGTAGGCAAGGTCATACAAAAAAAGTGTCTGTAGCGAGATTGAGTTTGTTCGCGGCGTCGGCCATCACCCGGTCGGCCGTGGCAATGCGGGCGACACCGGCGTTGCGTGCAGCCGTGAGGTGAATGGCGTCGAGCGTGCGCAAGGGAACGGGCTGGGTGCTGTCGAGTACGCGCAATGCGTCGATGAGCAGGGTGTCGTCGAATGGAACAATGCGAAAATAGCCTTCAGCCAGGTGGCGGGTGAACTCGGTGCGTGCAAGGTTCAGGTAATCGTCGGTGATCTGTCCGGTGCGTAGCCGGCGCGCCATGGCGCAATGCCATTCCAGCATGCTCAGGCGGCTGATGACGAGTCCATCGACCTCCGCGACGAGCCGCTCCACCTCGGTGGAAAACGCTTCGGCCACATAAAGCTTGATGAGCGCGCTGGTGTCGAGATAAACCTCAGTCACGCGCATCCCGATCTTCGCGGATCAGCACCTCGCTGGGGATGTCCTGATACGGTGACTGGTCGCGCAGCCATTTGAGCGACGGCAGCTTGCGTGCCGGCGTGGTCGGCGTCACCGGCAGAATCCGCGCCACCGGCTCGCCTCGACACACCACCAGCACTTCGTCGGAATCGGCGAACATCTGGTCGGGATGCGACAGGCCTTCGCGGGCCTCGCGGATGGTCAGGGTTTTCATGGGGCAGCCTCTAGGCGGCAAAATGTGACACAATTATAGCCAATGTGACACGCCGCTTGCTACCCATTTTTCATCCATGTCCGACACCCCCTTAAGCCTGCTCAACCGCGTTTTCGGCTACCCCGCGTTCCGCGGCGAGCAGGCCGCCATCGTTGACACCCTGGTCGCAGGCGGCGATGCGCTGGTGCTGATGCCCACCGGCGGCGGCAAGTCGCTGTGCTTCCAGATTCCCGCGCTGCTGCGCGAAGGCTGCGCGGTAGTGGTGTCGCCGCTGATCGCGCTGATGCAGGACCAGGTCGCGGCACTCAAAGAACTGGGCATCGCGGCCGAGTTTTTGAATTCCAGCCTCGACGGCGCAGCGGCGATGCGGGTCGAACGCGAATTCGTGACCGGCCAGTTGAAGCTCTTGTATGTCGCCCCGGAACGCCTGCTCACGCCGCGTTTCCAGAGCCTGCTCGAACAGGCCCGCGTTGCGCTGTTTGCCATCGACGAGGCGCACTGCGTGTCGCAATGGGGGCACGACTTCCGCCCGGAATACCTCGGCCTGTCGGCGCTGCACGAGCGTTTTCCCCATGTGCCGCGCATCGCGCTCACCGCCACCGCCGACACCGCGACCCGCGCCGAAATCCTCGCCCGGCTCGACCTCGGGGCCGCGCGTGTCTTCGTCGCCAGCTTCGACCGTTCCAATATCCGTTACCGCATCAGCGAAAAATCCGAGCCGCGCCGCCAGTTGCTGGATTTCCTGGGCGAGCACAAGGGCGAAGCCGGCATCGTCTATTGCAGCACGCGCAAGAAGGTCGAGGAAACCGCCGACGCGTTGAAGCAGACCGGCTTCACCGCGCTGGCCTACCACGGCGGCATGGACAACGACACGCGCCGCCGCCACCAGGAAAAATTCCTGCGCGAGGACGGCGTCGTCATGGTCGCCACCCTCGCGTTCGGCATGGGCATCGACAAGCCCGACGTGCGCTTCGTCGCCCATCTCGACCTGCCGCGCTCGGTCGAGGGCTACTACCAGGAAACCGGCCGCGCCGGGCGCGACGGCGAGCCCGCCGAAGCGTGGATGGCGTGGGGTCTGCAGGACGTGGTGACGCAGCGCCGCTTCATCGACGAAAACGACGCCGACGATGTCCACAAACGCAGCGCCCACGGCAAGCTCGATGCGCTGGTCGGGCTGTGCGAAGCCGCCAACTGCCGTCGCGTCGCGCTGCTGAATTACTTTGGCGAAGCGTCGCAGGCCTGCGGCAACTGCGACGTCTGCCTC
>NCIF01000030.1 GCA_002256785.1 Hydrogenophilales bacterium 17-61-9 | reverse complement strand
GGACACACCGGCGACTTGACCATAAAAAAGGGGGGCGTGTGGTGGTTTCAGAGCCGTAAACAGATGGGCGAATTGCAGGTGGTCTTGCGCGCTGTGGCAGCGCCTGACTGGTTATAATCGAAATGTGACTATTCAACCTGACATCTTCAAGACAATTGCGCCGAGCCCGGCCACGCATAAAAGGTGCGGACAGTGC
The DNA here is from genome assembly GCA_002256785.1 of Hydrogenophilales bacterium 17-61-9. GTDB lineage: Bacteria > Pseudomonadota > Gammaproteobacteria > Burkholderiales > Thiobacillaceae > Thiobacillus. The sequence continues at coordinate 16,589 of NCIF01000030.1, read as the reverse complement.
CGGCTTGGCTGAGCAGTCTGCGCGATCTGATCGCAGATGCGAGTCCCTTGCGCCGCGTTATGCTCGCATTGCTGGTGTTGGTGCCGCTGATTGCCCTGGCTGCGGCCTATCTGAAGTTAAATCCTCCTGTCTATCGTGTGTTGTACGCGCACCTGTCGGATCGTGCCGGCGGAGAAGTTATCACCGCACTGGAACAGCTGAATATCCCCTATCGACTGTCGGATGCGGATGGCGCCATCGAGGTTCCGCTCGATCGGTTGCATGCGGCCCGTTACCGGCTGGCGGCGCGAGGCTTGCCAAAAACCGACGATGAACGGCAGGATGAAGCAGAGCGCGCGCCCAGTTTTGGCGCTTCGTCATTGCAGGAGCAACAGCGTTTCCAGCGTGCGCTCGAAATCGATCTGGCCCGCTCGATCCAGAAACTGGAAGCGGTCGAGATCGCACGGGTTCATCTCGCACTCCCCAAGGTTTCTCCTTTTTTGCGCGATGCGCCACCCGCAACGGCTGCGGTTCTGGTGAGGCTGCGAAAGGGCGCACATTTGTCGGCGGTTCAGGTGACGACGATTCAGACCCTGGTGGCGGCTGGCGTGCCACGCATGAAACGAACCAACGTGCAGGTGCTCGACCCGGGTGGCGTGATGCTGGGGGGGGCGGCGCCCGAGGCGGTTCAATCCCGGCGATTGGCATTGGAGCAGGACCTGGTTCGACGGGTACTGGCCGTATTGACGCCGTGGCTGGATAAAGATCGGGTCAGCGTGCAGGTGACGGCAACGCTGCAGGACAGCGAGACCCGGCAGACGGTCGAGCAGGTGCGCAATGGCGTGGTTGGCGGACAGCCGCGACCGCTGGAAAAAACCGTGCGCACGAGCAGCGTGCCCGAAGGCAGCATCCAGCGCATCAATGCCACCGTGATTCTGGGTTTCGAAGCCACAGCAAACGAGCGCTGGAAGGCTGGACAGATGGCGCGCCAGGCGCTGGGTTATCAGCCTGCGCGCGGCGATAGCGTCAACGTCTATGCGCTTCCTGCTGCGGCCCTGCCCAAGCCGGAGGAAAAAGCGCCTCCAGTGCAAGCGCAGTCGCTCCCCAAGCTGCCCGGGGCGCTATCGATTCCGCAGGTCGAGCCGCAATCTGAAATCCGGCGCGACTTTTTCTTCGGGTGGATGGCTGCGGGCGCGCTCGGCTTGCTGTTGCTGGCCATGGGGTGGCGCCGGGTCCGGCGAACGGAGCCATCCGGCCTGGTGATGGATGATTTTGACGGCGATCTCGATGTGACACGTCAGCAAGTGATCTCAGACCCGCGGGTGGCGGCCGATGTCATCAAGTTGTGGATGCGCGCATGAGCCAGGCCGGAATCGAAAAGTCTGCGGTGCTGCTGCTTGCATTGGGCGAGGACGCTACAGCAGCCGTGTTCCGCTACCTGAGCCCGCTGGAGGTCGGCCGCCTGGGCAGTGCCATGCGCGAACTGGGTGTAGTGCCGCGTGAGCGGGTGCGTGCCATCCTGCGTGACTACGCCGTCGAGTCGTCCGAGCAAACCGGATTCGCTGCGGATACCCGCCGCTTTCTGGACGCAACGCTCAAGCTTGCCTGGAGCCCCGAGCGCGCGCAATCGATGCTGCAGCGCCTCGGCGCATTGGGTACGCAAGCGCTGGACACGCTGGCCGGGCGTGAACCTGCGGAGATTGCCGGATTGCTGGAAGCGCAACCGCCGCAACTGATTGCGGTTGTCCTGTCGCAGCTCCCGCGCGATATCGCCGCCGCCGTGCTCGACGTGCTGCCTGCCGTCATTCGCGCCGATACGCTGTTGTGCCTGGCGCAAAGCGATGCACCCAGCCCCGACATGATGCGTGAACTGGATGACTGGCTGGCGAGTCTGGAACCTGTATCGCCGTTGCAGGGCGAGGCCGCAGTGGTCAATCTGCTGGGACAAATGAGCGAAGGCAGTGCTGCGGCGGTGCTGAACCAGCTCGATCGGAATGATGCGGGGCTGGCTGCGCGTTTGCGTGTGCGCAATCTGTCGTTCGAAGATCTGCCGCGCGTGCCGGAGTCGGGCCGTAAGGCATTTTTACGCCATATTGGTGCGCGTACCTTGTTGCACGCGCTCAAAGGCAGCGATGGCCGCATACTTGATGCGCTCTCGGCGGTGATGAGTCCCAGCGCAGCGCAGCGCATGCGTGATGACCTGGACACACTCGGCGCGTTGCCGGTAACCGAGATTCAGTCCGCGCAGGACGCCGCCGGCGCGACCTTGCGGCGGCTTGCGGCAGAGGGCGCGATCCTGTTCCCGGAGGAGGAAACGGCATGAGCACACAAGACGACACCACCGCGTTCGAACACTGGGAAGTGGTCGAGCTGGCTGCGTCCCATGCTGACCGGACGCCATCGGCTGAAGATGCCGGAGCCGAGCTGGCCCGCCTCAGGGAAACCGCACGTGAAGCGGGTTATGCCGAGGGCCTGGCCGCAGGGCGGCTTGAAGGCGAACAGGCCTGCAAGCGCATGAAGGAGCTGGCGGAAAGCTTTGCTTCGACGCTGGATAATCTGGATTTTCGCCTTGCCGACATGGTGCTCGAACTGGCGCTCGATGTGTCGCGCCAAGTGGTGTCGGCGGAGCTGTCGGTGCATCCGGAACGCATCCTCGATGTGGTGAACATGGCGCTCAAGCAAATGGCTGAAAGCAGCCGCGAAGCGCGCCTGTTGCTCAACCCGGAAGACGCCGTGCTGGTGCGCCCGCATCTCGATCAGGTGCTGGACAAGAACCGGTTGCGCATCGTTGAAGATGCGCGCGTTGCGCGTGGCGGTTGCCTGATCGAAACCCCGCAGGGGGATCTCGACGCCACCTTGCCCGCGCGCTGGCGCCAGGTGGTCATGGTGCTGGGCTCCAACCAGAACTGGATCGAATAATGGACCGTATCGTCCGTTTGCGCGAATACCTGGCCGATTGCCGCCGTGCGGTCAGCTGGGCGACGCCAATCGCGACCAGCGGACGCCTCACCCGGGTTTCGGGACTGGTCATGGAAGCGGTGGGCTTGCGCTTGCCGGTGGGCAGCCAGTGTCATATCCAGGTTCCGGGCGGGCAAAGCATCGAAGCCGAGGTGGCCGGATTTTCCGGTGACCGCCTGTTCATCATGCCGGCAACCGATATTTACGGCGTGATGCCGGGCGCCCGCGTGATACCCGACAACCCGATGGCGTCCCAACCTCCGCGTTTGGGGCTGCGCTATGTACCGCGTCGCCGCGCGCAGGACCGGGTGCGCCAGGTGCCGGTGGGCGACCGGCTGCTGGGACGCGTGCTCGACGGCGCCGGCCGGCCGCTCGACGGCCTGGGCTCGCTCTCGCTGGAGCGCCGGATCCCCCTTTACAGTCGCCCGATCAATCCCCTGGAGCGCGCGCCCATCAGACAGACGCTGGACGTGGGCGTGCGCGCGATTAACGGCTTGCTGACGGTGGGACGCGGGCAGCGACTCGGCCTGTTTGCCGGCAGCGGCGTGGGCAAGAGCGTGCTGCTCGGCATGATGGCGCGCTATACCGAAGCCGACGTGGTGGTGGTGGGATTGATCGGCGAACGCGGCCGCGAGGTCAAGGCGTTCATCGACACCATCCTCGGCACGGAAGGCATGGCGCGTGCGGTGGTGGTGGCTGCGCCCTCCGATCATCCGCCGCTGATGCGCCTGAACGGTGCGGCCTACGCCATGTCGATTGCCGAATATTTTCGCGACCAGGGCAAGCATGTCCTGCTCATCATGGATTCGCTGACCCGTTACGCGATGGCGCAGCGCGAGGTGGCGCTGGCGATTGGCGAGCCGCCCGCGACCAAAGGCTATCCGCCCTCGGTATTTGCCAAGCTGCCGCAACTGGCCGAACGCGCCGGCAATGGCCGCGCGGGCAGCGGCTCGATCACCGCATTTTTTACGGTGCTGATGGAAGGCGACGACCAGCAGGATCCGATCGCCGATGCGGCGCGCGCGATCCTCGACGGCCACATTGTATTAAGCCGCGATCTTGCCGATGCCGGCCATTACCCCGCAATTGATGTCGAGGCTTCGATCAGCCGGGTTCAGCCCGATTTGTTGAACGAAGATCAGCTTGAGCGAACACGCCGTTTCAAATATCTGTATTCGCGCTACATGCGCAGCCGCGATCTGCTTGCCGTCGGCGCTTACGTGCCGGGCGCCGATCTGGTGCTGGATGAAGGGGTGAAACTGTATCCGAAAATGCAGGGTTATCTGATGCAGGGCATGCGGGAACATGCAGCGATGGATGACGCGCGCGCAGGACTGGATGAGGTGTTCAGGTGAAGCCGTTTGCGCTGGCGCGGGTGCTGCAGCTTGCCGAGCGGCAGATCGAAACGCAGGCGCGCGCGGTCAAGCTTGCGCATGGCATCTGGCTGCGGGCGCGCGGCAGGCAGGTGCGGCTGACGGCTGTGCGCGATGCGCATATTGTGCAACTGGCAAGTGAATTGCGCGGCGGCGTGCCTGCGGATCAGTTGCGGGAAAAAAATCGTTTTCAGCTTGCGCAGGCGGCAGATCGGCAGGCGGCGCAAGCCGCCATCGATGCCGCCTATCGCGAATGGCAGGCTCGGCTGGCCGAATGGATGCAGGTGGAAAATCGGGTAAAGGCCTTGCGCTTGCTTGAACAGCGGTATCTGGAACAGGCCGCAATCCAGGGTAAACGGGTCGAGCAACGCCAGCATGACGAATTGGTGGAGTTAATGCATGGTCGCGCCATGGGCGGGAGGAGGGTTCGTTGATGCAGTTGCTTGAACTCACGCCGGCCGAGTTGGCGTTCTTGAAGACAGCGCCTGTTGCAAGCGCGCGCACGCCGCGGCTGACGCAACGTCTTGCCAGTGTCCTGTCGGCGCGACTGCGCTTGCCCGTCGCACTGCATGCGGTGCTGACGCCTGAACCAGCCCCCCCGGAGTCGGCGCCGGTCTGGCGCCCCGACGCCGCACTGGCAAGCCTGTGGCTGACCCGTCGTCTGGGCGGCAGGCATGTATCAGGCATGGCGCCCTTCGTTCCGCATACGCTGATCCGGACACTGAACGAGGTGTTGGCCGAATGCTGGCTGGACGGGAGCGTACCCGACGCCTTGCCGGGCGCATGGGCGTGGCAACTCACGGCGGATCGCACGCAGGCACGGCTTGCAGTGCAGCTGCCGCATCCCCTGTCAGCGATGACGAATTGGGCGCGAGGGGTGATAAGACATGCTTGATTGGATTTCCGCCCGGGTCGGGAAGACCCGATTGCTCGCCATGCCGGCCTTGCTGCTTGCGCCTTCCCTGGCATGCGCTGCAACCGATACGGCCGCCAGCGTGTTCACGGTGCTGCTCAGTCTGGTCTTGATCCTGGGTGGATTTGTTGCCGTGGCGTGGTTCGCCCGCCGCTATCTGCCGGGCATGGGGACGCAAAGCGTGGTCAAGGTGGTGGGAACAACGGCGGTGGGCACGCGAGAGCGCGTGGTGGTGGTCGAGGTGGATGGCATCTGGCTGCTGCTCGGTGTGGGCGGCGGCAACGTGCGGTTGCTGCACACCCAACCCAGGCCGACAGACCCGCATGCGCCCGAACCCGATACGTTTCAGGTTGACCGTCCATGATGAAGCGACTCGTGGGATGTGGACTGTTTCTGTTGGCGGCTTCCGCATGGAGTGCCGAAAGCAGCGTGCCCTTGTTGAGCGTGACGCCCGGCGCAGGAGGGCAGGTGATCGGCGTGCCGGGCGCCAGCCTGCCCTGGTTAGTCTTGTTCCCTTTTTTGCCGGCCTTGCTGCTGGCATTCACCGCGTTCACCCGCATTGCGGTTGTGCTGTTCCTGTTGCGGCAGGGGCTGGGCAGCCATACCGCGCCCCCCAATCTGGTGCTGATGGGACTGGCGGTGTTGCTGACGATTTTTGTGATGTCGCCCGCGCTCAAAACGATCAATGCCGAGGCCTATCAGCCTTATCTTTCCGGGTCGCTGGCGTTCAACGATGCGGCTGAAAAAGCCGCCGCGCCGCTGAAGGTTTTCATGCTGCGGCAAACGCGGGCCGAAGACCTGAGCCTCTTTACCGAGGGCGATAAAACGATCGATCCGAAGCAGGCAGATAGCGTCCCGCTGGCTGCATTGGCGCCGGCTTTTCTCACCAGCGAACTGAAGACCGCATTCCAGATCGGCTTCATGGTGGTGTTGCCGTTTCTGGTGATTGATCTGGTGGTCGCGGCCGTGCTCACTGCGCTGGGCATGATCATGCTGCCGCCGCAACTGGTGTCGCTGCCCTTGAAGCTATTGTTGTTTGTCACGGTGGACGGCTGGCATCTGCTGGTCGGCTCGCTGCTCGGAAGCTTTTGATGGAAGGCCTGGCCCGCGACGCCCTCTGGCTGGTGGCCATGCTGGCCGCCCCGGTGCTGCTGGCCGGCCTGTTGGCCGCATTTGCCATCAGCCTGTTTCAGGCCGCCACGCAAATCCTCGAGCCTACGCTGTCCTTCGTCCCCAAACTCATCGTCATGCTGGTCGTGCTGGCCATTCTGGGCAGCTGGATGGGCGGGCAGCTGGTCGAGTTTGCGCGCACCTTGTTGACCGATTTCCCGGGCCTGCTCGAGTGACGGGCGCATGCCGCTGAGTGAAACCCATCTGGCGGTCTGGCTGTTTGCCTTTGCCCGGCTGGCCGGATGGACGCTGTTCGATCCTTTGACCGGTCGTTTGCCGGTGGCGATGCGTGTGTTCATGGCAGCCGTTCTGGCAGCGGTTCTGGCGCCAGGCTTGTCGAGTGCGGCGCTCGATCCCTTCAGCGTGCAGGGCTTGCTGGCGTTGAGCATGGAAGTGGGGTGGGGCGCCGCGCTGGCGCTATGCGTGTGGCTGGTGCTTGCTGCCGTCACGGCAGCATGGGTGTGGACCGGTCATACCGCTAGCGGCGGCTTGTTGACGCTCACGGCGGATCAGGCGGCGCCTGCCGATGCGGCCTGGCGCACCCTGGCTGGCTGGCTGGCGGCGATGGCATTTTTGGGCGCAAGCGGTCATCTGCTGGTTGTCGACGCCCTGCGTGACAGCTTTGTGGTCATGCCGGTGGCGGCCTTGCCCGCAGCCGGCGATTTACGCCAGCTGGCCGAAGCGGCCAGCTGGCTGTTTGCCACCGGGATGCAGCTGGCGTTGCCCCTGCTCGCGTTGATGCTGTTGATTCAACTGGCGTTCGGTATCGTCGCGCGCACCACGCCGGGACTGGATATGGTCTCGGTCGGTTTGGGGGTGGGGATGCTGGGCTTGATGGTCGTCTGGATATGGGCGGTGCCGCTGGTCGCAGCCGGCGTCGGTCAGGGCATCGAGCAACTGGGGGGCTGGATGGGGCGGCTCGCTTCGCGATAACACGTACTTGAGATGGCCTTGGCTGCGGCCAGATAGATTAGAATGACAGGATTTATCGTCTCATGGCCAATCCAGCGGCGCATTACGGAAACAAGAGCGGCGGAAACACTATGGCAGAATTCAAACCAGCCAGCGGAAGCCTGGTTGCGATCGTCACCCCCATGTCAGAAGGGGGCGCGCTCGATCTCGATGCATTGCGACGTCTGATCGATTGGCATATCGCAGAGGGAACGGATGGCATCGTTATCGTCGGCACCACCGGCGAATCCCCTACCGTCACGTTTGACGAGCATTGTCTGCTGATCCGCATCGCGGTCGAACAGGCTGCAGGGCGCGTGCCGGTGATTGCCGGAACCGGCGCCAATTCCACCGTCGAGGCCATAGAGCTTACCGAGTGCGCAAAGGCAGCAGGTGCGCAAGCCGGATTGTCGGTGGTGCCTTATTACAACAAGCCGACACAGGAAGGCCTCTACCAGCACTACAGGAAGATTGCCGAAGCGGTCGATCTGCCCCTGATTCTGTATAACGTGCCGGGTCGGACCGTGGCGGACTTGTCCAACGACACCACGTTGCGCCTGGCCGGTGTGCCTGGCATTGTCGGGGTGAAAGATGCCACCGGCAGCATGGAGCGTGCGGCTGACTTGATCCGTCGCGCCCCCGGGGATTTTGCGCTCTATAGCGGCGACGATGCGTCGGCGATGCCCTTCATGTTGCTGGGCGGACATGGCGTGATTTCCGTTACCGCCAACGTCGCCCCGAAACTGATGCATGAAATGTGCGTGGCCGCGCGCGACGGGAACCTGCCGCGCGCGCGCGAACTCAATCATGTTTTGCTGCCGTTGCACAGCAAGCTGTTTGTGGAAGCCAACCCCATTCCGGTCAAGTGGGCGTGTGCCGAGATGGGCCTGATTCCATCCGGCATGCGCTTGCCATTGACGCCGCTGTCTGGCGAGCAGCATGAAACCGTGCGTGGCGCATTGCGTCACGCGAATTTAATCCAGCAGGGTGCGCGCACCCCGTCGGTCTAATTTAAGACTATCGATTCAGGATTCCCTTTTATGCGTTTATTGCCTCTGTTGTTGATCGTGTCCGTCACCGTGTCGGCTTGCGGAATCATCGAAACCAAAAAGATCGATTACAAATCGGCCGGCAAATTGCCGACGCTGGAAGTACCTCCCGACCTGACCGCGCCAAGCGGAGACAACCGCTATGCGATTCCGGACACACAAGGCAGCGGCAGCGCGACCTTGTCGGCATACAGTCAGGAACGTCAAGCCGCACCAGCGGGTTCAACCGCCTTGTTGCCGACGCAGGAAAAGGCCCGCATCGAGCGTGCCGGCACCCAGCGCTGGCTGGTCGTCAATGCCACACCCGAGCAGGTGTGGCCGGTCATCAAGGATTTCTGGCAGGAAACCGGCTTCATCGTCAATCTTGAGTCGCCCGCAACCGGTGTGATTGAAACCGACTGGGCCGAGAACCGCGCAAAAATTCCGCAAGACGTGATTCGCCGCACGCTCGGCAAGGTGATAGACGGGTTGTACTCGACCGCCGAGCGCGACAAGTTCCGGACTCGCATCGAAGCGAACAGGGATGGCACCGAAATTTACTTAAGCCATCGCGGCATGATTGAAGTTTACGACTCTGCCAACAAGGACAGAACGGTATGGCAACCGCGTCCGGCCGACCCCGAGCTTGAAGCTGAAATGCTGCGGCGTTTGATGCAGCGCTTTGGCGTTGAAAAGGCGCGTGCAGACAGCATGCTGGCAAAGCAACAGACGCCTGAGCAAGCCCGCGTGATCAAGGAGTCGGGGGCTTCGGTACTGGAAATGGATGAGGGCTTCGACCGTGCCTGGCGTCGCGTGGGACTGGCGCTGGACCGTGTGGGCTTCGCAGTGGAAGACCGCGACCGTTCCAAGGGCGTGTATTTCGTTCGTTATATCGATCCGGAAATCGACAACAACAGCAAAGCCGATACCGGCCTGCTTGCCAGGTTTGCCTTCTGGCGCGGCAAGAAAGACCAGACTTCGCCGCAGTTGCAGGTTGTGGTCAAGGATGCCGGCGAGAAGAGCCGCGTCAACGTCAGCGGCGCGGACGGCAAACCAGCCGATGCCACGACGCAGACGCGCATTCTCAACTTGCTGCACAAAGAGCTGAAGTAATGCGGGTAAGCATTTGATGCGGTTTGCCAGCCTCGGTAGCGGCAGCGAGGGCAACGGCCTGGTGGTCGAGGCCGGCTCCACCCGGGTGCTGATGGACTGCGGCTTTGGCCTCGCCGACAGCGTGACACGACTGGCGCGTCTGGGTTTGCAGGTTTCCGACCTGGCGGGCATCGTGGTCACCCATGAGCACAGCGATCATATCGGCGGGGTGGGGCGGCTGGCGCGCAGGCACGCGCTGCCGGTCTGGCTCACCGCAGGCACGCTGGCGATGGCGCAGGATCTCGATGGCGTGGCGGTGCAGGTGATCGACAGTCATGCGGCATTTGCGGTCGATGGCCTGGAGATCCAGCCGTTTCCGGTGCCGCATGATGCGCGCGAGCCCGTTCAGTATGTGTTCGGCGATGGCAACCGGCGCCTGGGTGTGTTGACCGATGCGGGGTGCAGCACGCCGCATATCGAGACGATGCTTGCGGGCGTCGATGCGATGGTGCTGGAATGCAACCACGACGCAGCCATGCTGGAAAACGGGCCTTATCCGGTGAGTTTGAAACGTCGCGTGGGCGGGCGTTTCGGCCACCTGGAAAACGCCCAGTCGGCGGCCCTGCTGACTAAATTGATGCATGACAGACTGCAATGCGTGATGGCTGCGCATGTTTCACGCAAGAACAACACCAACGCGCTGGCGCAGGGCGCACTGGCCCGGGTTTTGAATTGCACGGACGATGACGTTCGTGTGGCCTGTCAGACGACGGGCTTTGATTGGATAACGCTTTGACGACTTTTGCCGAACTCGGGTTAGCCCCCGCCATCCTGCGTGCCCTCGACGACATGGGCTATGCGACACCGACGCCGATTCAGGAACAGGTGATTCCGCTGGCCATGCAGGGGGGCGATATTCTGGGCGCGGCACAAACCGGCACCGGCAAGACCGCGGCGTTTGCACTGCCGCTGATCCAGCGCCTGCTGCCGTTCGCCAACACCGGCACCTCGCCGGCCAAGCATCCGATCCGCGCGCTGATCCTGACCCCCACGCGTGAGCTCGCCATTCAGGTTGAAGAAAGCGTCAAGGCGTATTGCAAGCACGTGCCCATCCGTTCGCTGGTGGTATTTGGCGGCGTCAGCATCAATACGCAGATTCCCATCCTCAAGGCCGGCGTCGAAATTCTGGTGGCCACCCCCGGTCGCCTGCTCGACCATGTGCAGAACAAAACCCTGATGCTGAACCAGGTGAACACCCTGGTGCTCGACGAAGCCGACCGCATGCTGGACATGGGCTTCATGCCCGACCTGAAGCGTATTGTTGAATTGTTGCCCGCTCAGCGGGTGAACATGATGTTCTCGGCCACCTTTCCGGAAGAAATCCGCAAACTGGCCGACAAAATTCTCAATAACGCGACCTTTATCGAGGTGGCGCGCAACGAAACGGCCGTCACCGTCACCCAGGTGGTGCATCCGGTTCACCACGAGCGCAAGCGGCAGTTGCTGGTGCACCTGGTCAAGACTCGCGACCTGAACCAGGTGCTGGTGTTTACCGGCACCAAGCTCGGCTGCAACCGGCTCGCCAACGAATTGAACAAGCTGGGACTGCATGCCGACGCGATTCATGGCGATAAAACCCAGCAGGAACGCATCAAGGCGCTCGACGCGTTCAAGGCCGGCAGCATTCGCGTGCTGGTGGCGACCGACGTCGCCGCACGCGGAATCGATATCGAAGCGCTGCCTTTTGTCATCAATTACGACTTGCCGCATAACGCCGAAGATTATGTTCACCGGATTGGCCGGACCGGTCGCGCGGGGGCCAGGGGCGAGGCGATCTCGCTGGTGAGCGAGTCCGAAACGCGTTATCTCAAGGACATCGAGAAGCTGCTCGATCGCAGCATCGATGCCGTCATCGTTCCCGGTTTCGAGCCGGGTGCGGCCGATGTGCCCGCCTATCAGTCGCGCGAGCCGCGCCATCCGGAGCGTCAGGCAAACCGTCCGGCTGAGCGTCCGGCCGAACCGCCCGCAACCGCGCTTCCTGCTGCGCGCCGCCCGCCGCGCGACAAGCCCGCCGTTGCGCGGGATGACTTGTTCGATGCCCCTTATGTGCCGCGCGATTCGACACCTGCCGCCCGCGCATCCGAATCGGGCCAGCGCGCGCCAAAGCGGCAGGTGGCGGCGCTGTTCCGTACGCCGGTCAAACCAGACCCGACCGAGTCGTGAGCTGGGAGATCATTCTGCTGGCAGGGCTCGGCGCACTGGCCTGGTATTGGTATGCCGGCATGCAGGTACGCGAGCAGGCCATAGCCGTGGGTCGTCGCAGCTGTGCCGAAGCGGAATTACAGTTCCTGGACGACAGCGTGGCCCTGAGCCGAACACGGTTTGCGCGCAACAGCAGCGGGCAACTGGTATTTCAGCGTGACTATCGCTTTGAGTTTTCCGACACCGGAAACAACCGTCTCCCCGGCGTGATTCGAATGCAGGGAGAACGCGTTGAGTGGGTGAGCCTGGATGGCGAATGGCGGCCCGGGCACGTGGCCAGCGTTTTACGGCGGATCGATTGATTCACGCCTGAATGACAGTCCGACGACTGCGTACCGCGAGTTTTATTCCTGCTCGATTTCCAGAACCGCAAGACTGATTAGCCTGCCGAGCGCGGCATCGAACCCGTTCCAGTGCTTGAATGCCGCCAGTTTTTTCGCCACAGCCGGCTTCATTTCAAAATCGCTTTTTCCCGCGTCGTATTCCACTTTGACGGCGTCGTACAGCGTCTGAAAATAATCGCGCTGGGCTTGCAGGATCGCTTTCCCGCCTGATTTTCCATGACCCGGCACCACGATTTTGGACTGCGTTGCGAGCGCATTGTCGATCGCCCGGATATTGCCTTTGAATGTCCCGTCATCGAGACGGCCAATGCGCCCGTTCAGCACGTTGTCTCCTGTGAACAGCACGCCATTGTCGACCTCAATCATGATGTCGGTCTTGCTGTGCGCATCGCTGGAAGCATGCACCTTGAACCCGCGCGTACCGATCTTCGAGGCCATGCCGTCGAAGGCGGCGACCGTGGGGATCGCCGCCCGCGTGCCTTCGGTAAAGCCACGCGTCAATTGCCCCATCAGCCTGACCCAGTTTTCCGCTTCGCCGGCTTTTGCCTGGGCGATCATGTCGGGATGGGCGATCAGCACAGCCTTGGGCCAGGCTTCGAGTATCGCCTGGTTGCCCAGCCAGTGGTCGCCGTGAATATGGGTGTTGTAGACAGTCGTAACCGGGAGTCCGGTGGTTTTCTTGATGGCCTTAACCACCATGCGTCCGGCCTGCACGCTGGAGCCGGGATCGATCACCACAACCTGATCGCCCGCGATGATCCAGCCGGGATTGTTCATGAAACCCTGGTTTTGCACTGAAGGTTCGCCCAGCGGGCCGGTAATGACCCACGTGTCGGGCGCAATCTTCTTGGCCGGGTAGGGCTTGACCGTATCCCGAGGACCCGCGTGGGCGGTCAGCGTTAAACAGGCAGCGATGAGCAGGGTAGCGATACGCATGAAAGTCTCCGGGTACGATGTTGAACAATAAGCGTAGTCTAGCCCACAGCGCGTGGCGACAGTAACAAAGTCCTACCACCATTTCTCGAAAATGATGCGGCTCATCGGTACGCCCAGATCATGCAGCAACGCACTCATGTCCTCGACCATGCCTTTGGGGCCGCACAGGTAATATAGCGTGTCGTCCGGCACATCGAGCGCATGCAGCTTCACCGGATCGATGCGACCGGTGAGGCCATGCCATGCGGCATCGGGCTGGGTCACCGTAATGCTTGCATGCAGGTTGTCGTGCGCATGCGCGGCCGCAACGAGTTCGTCGTGAAACAGGATTTCGCTGCTTTTCGACACGCTGTAAACCAGGTGCGTTTGGGTGGGCAAGCCCGCATCGCGCACATGCCGGAAAATCGATAGCAGCGGCGTAATGCCTACCCCGCCGCCAATCAGAACCACGTTGTCGCTCATCTCCGGCAAATACACAAACGGCCCCTGGCCTTGCGTCACGCGTACGCGGTCGCCCACCCGGGCGCGCTCGTGCACCCAGCGCGACAACGGGTGCCGCGCACTGGCCTTGATCGCCAGCTCGATCTCGCCCGGATGCACCGGCGACGTGGTGATCGAATAGCCTGAGGTGTGCGCAACGCCGTCTATATCAACGCCGAGATCCACCCATTGACCGGGCAAAAAACGGAACCGCGCATCCGGGATAGCAAGCCGCAGTGCGTGGATGCTGGGCGTGGCCGGCGCAATCGCAGCAATCTGCGCATCGAAAATATGCAAGGCTCAGTCCTGCTTTTTCTGAAAGCGCAGCGAGGCGGAGTTGATGCAAAAGCGCAGGCCGGTGGGGGCAGGGCCATCGGGGAACACATGGCCCAGATGCGAGCCGCAACGGCGGCACAAGGCCTCAACGCGGTCCATGCCGTGACTGCCATCGCGCTTCTCGGCCACCGCATCCGCACTCAGCGCTTGGTAAAAGCTCGGCCAGCCGGTGCCGGAATCAAACTTGGTATCAGAGGCGAACAGCGGTTCGCCGCAGCCCGCGCAGCGGTATACGCCCGCTTCGTGGTTGTCCCAGTATTCCCCGGTAAACGCCGGCTCGGTGCCGTGCTCGCGCAGAATGCGATATTGTCCGGGGCTCAGTTCAGCGCGCCATTCGGCGTCGGTTTTGGTTTTATCAAAGCACATGGCGGGTCTCCTTCGACCCAAGAGTGTAACGTGGGAAGCGCGGTCGCGGTATGCCCGGCCGATAAAGCGGCAACCCTGCTCAAACAAACCGCCGAGCCGTTGCAACATGAGGGTGTTGGGGCCGCTTAACCGGCCGGGTTATCTGATTGAGAGCGGTCTGGTTCGGGCGGAGGTTGCGTGGCTTGCCATGCGCCGAACCTGGCACGGATGTCGGCCATTGTCTGAGCGCCATCAAGAAGTTGATGAATTGCCGACAATCCACAGCGGGCGTCGATGATGGTTTGCAGCATCTCTTCCAGCTCGGATTCAACAATGTCGGCAGGTGCGTCGGGGCAGGTCATGATCAAAGCGCGGCTTTCCGGTGGCGAACACGCGGTATGCTGCGAATTCCATGCCAGCGTCCTGCCGGGCCCGCTTTTATTGGATGGATTTTTGCCCCAGGCGCCCCGAAGCCATTGAAAACATGGGGCGGCCTGAATGCGTGGTTGACAGCCTGATCGAAGCGGGTTTAATCTTCGTTCAGGTATTAGACTTAGTCTAAAAACCGGTTTTCAGCCGCTGTCCTGTCTGGTATAAATTGCTGGCCAGACGCAGGGGGGCGATGAAAAACTCAGTGCTGCAAAGCATGTCCATTTAACCAAGGAGATCAGGTTATGCAACTCAAAGGTTCTAAAACCGAAGACCATCTGAAGGCCGCTTTTGCCGGCGAATCGCAGGCCAACCGCCGTTACCTCTATTTCGCAGCAAAAGCCGACGTGGAAGGCTACAACGACGTGGCTGCCGTGTTCCGTTCCACTGCCGAAGGTGAAACCGGCCACGCGCACGGCCACCTGGAGTATCTGGAAACGTGCGGCGACCCCGCAACCGGTATGCCGTTCGGCCCTACCGCCGCTAACCTGAAGACCGCGGTTGCGGGCGAAACCCACGAGTACACCGACATGTATCCCGGCATGGCCAAGGATGCGCGCGGTGAAGGTTTCGACGAAATCGCCGACTGGTTCGAAACGCTGGCCAAGGCCGAGCGTTCGCACGCCAACAAGTTTCAGAAGACGCTGGACAGCCTCGACGCATAATTGCGCGCAGGTAAAAAGCGGGTCGGATTCGGCCCGCTTTTTTTGAATCTCGTTTTACGTTTATATCAAGTCTAAATTGGAGTTCGCATGAGCCCAGGCGAAGGCAGCCTCGAAGCCCCCACCCGTCACCCGCTGGACTGGAAGAATCCGGATTTTTACGACGAAGAAAAACTTCACCATGAGATGGAGCGCGTGTTTGATGCCTGTCATGGCTGTCGCCGCTGCGTGTCGCTGTGCACCGCGTTTCCGACGCTGTTCGATCTGGTGGATGCGTCGTCGACGATGGAAGTGGATGGTGTGGCCAAGGCAGACTACATCAAGGTGGTCGACGAGTGCTATCTGTGCGACCTCTGCTACATGACCAAATGCCCCTATGTGCCGCCGCATCCGTGGAATATCGATTTCCCGCATGTGATGCTGCGTGCCAAGGCAGTCAAATTCAAGCAGGGCGGGACAACGTTCCGCGACAAGTTGCTGTCTTCAACCGATGCGATGGGCAAGCTCGCCTCGATTCCCGTGGTGGTGCAGGCGGTGAACGCGAGCCTGAAAAGCAAGCCGGTTCGCAAGCTGGTCGACAGCGTGCTGCATATCCATGCCGACCGCAATCTGCCGGAATACGACAGCGCGACATTCCGCTCCACCGCCAAGCCGCAAGGCGGCTTTGAGGCGAAGGCCGGCCAGCGTACGCCGGGCAAGGTGGCGATTTATGCCACCTGCTATGTGAATTACAACGAGCCCGGTATCGGCCACGACTTGCTGAAGCTGCTGGCCCACAATGAAATTCCGGCGGTGATGGTGGAAAAGGAAGCCTGCTGCGGCATGCCCAAGCTCGAGCTGGGTGACCTCGACGCGGTGGAAAAGCTGATGCAGGCCAATATTCCGCATCTGGCCAAACTCGCCAGGGAAGGCTACGCGATCCTGACGGCGGTGCCTTCGTGCACGTTGATGTACAAGCAGGAGCTGCCGCTGATGTTCCCGGACAACGCCGACGTGCAGGCGGTGAAGGAGGCGATGTGGGATCCGTTTGAGTATCTGATGGCACGTAACGTCGACGGCCTGCTGAAAACCGATTTCACCGCGCCGCTGGGCAAGGTGGCGTATCACGTGCCCTGCCACCAGCGGGTGCAGAACATCGGCAACAAGACGCGCGACGCCCTGCAGCTGGCCGGCGCCAGGGTGACGCTGGTCGAGCGCTGCTCGGGCCACGACGGCACCTGGGGCGTGAAAAGCGAGTATTTCGACAAGTCGATGAAGATCGGCAAGCCGGTGTTCCGCCAGATGGCCGCGCCGCAACCGGATTACGTGAGTTCCGACTGCGCGATTGCGGC
>NCIF01000205.1:2844-3971 GCA_002256785.1 Hydrogenophilales bacterium 17-61-9 | reverse complement strand
CTGGCCGGTGCCGTCGATCATGCGCACGCCGAGCACGAAGTCGCGCGCCGCGCCGGCATAGGGGCGGCGCGGGCCGGACAGGCCGGCGGCGATGCAGCCACCGAGGGTGGCCGGTCCGGCGAAGTGCGGCGGCTCGAACGCCAGCATTTGATTCTGTTCGGCGAGTAGCGCTTCAATCGCCATGAGCGGGGTGCCGGCACGGGCGGTCAACACCAGTTCTTTGGGCTGGTAATCGACTACCCCCGTGAGCATGCGGGCGCTGAGGACTTCACCTTCATCGGCGCTGCCATAGAAGGTTTTGCTGCCCCCGCCCTGGATGATGAGCGGTGAGTGGTTTTCATACGCGGCGCGGATGCGCCCGATCAATGCGTCTTCCATCAAAACCTCGGCAACTCTGGGTGCGGCAATTGCCCGCCCTGGATGTGCATCGCGCCCCATTCGGCGCAGCGGTGCAGTTCGGGCACGGCCTTGCCGGGGTTGAGCAGTTTGTCCGGGTCGAACGCAGCCTTCACGTCGTGGAAACGGGTCAATTCCGGTGTGGCGAACTGCGCGCACATCTGCTTGATCTTCTCCAGCCCGACGCCGTGTTCGCCGGTAATGGCGCCGCCCACTTCCACGCACAACTCCAGAATCCTGCCGCCGAAATTTTCGGCCTTGTGCAATTCGCCCGGCTGATTGGCGTCGAACAGGATCAGCGGATGCAGGTTGCCGTCGCCGGCGTGGAACACGTTGGCGACGGCAAGGCCGCATTCGGCGCTCATTTCGCCGATTTTTTTTAAAACATGCGGCAATGCGCCGCGCGGAATGGTGCCGTCCATGCAGTAGTAATCGGGCGCGAGGCGCCCCACCGCCGGAAACGCAGCCTTGCGCCCGGCCCAGAATTTGAGGCGCTGCTCCTCGCTGTCGGCGGTGCGGATTTCGGTGGCGCCGGAGGCGGCGAGGACCTCGCGCACGGTGAAGATGTCGTCCGAGACTTCCTCGTTCACGCCGTCCACTTCGCATAGCAGAATGGCTTCGCAGTCGAGCGGATAGCCGGCGTGGACAAACTCTTCGGCGGCCCGGATGGCGAGCCGGTCCATCATTTCCAGCCCGGCCGGGATGACGCCGGCGGCGATGATGTTGCCGAC
>NCIF01000205.1:0-2839 GCA_002256785.1 Hydrogenophilales bacterium 17-61-9 | reverse complement strand
GGCGATGATGTTGCCGACTGCCGCACCCGCTTTCGCCACGTCGTCGAACGCCGCCAGCACCACCTGCGCGCGCTCGGGGCGCGGCAGCAGCTTGACCGTGACTTCGGTGATGACCGCCAGCATGCCTTCCGATCCGGTCAGCAGCGCCAGCAAATCGTAACCCGCGCTGTCGAGCGTGTCGCTGCCGATTTCCAGCAGGTCGCCTGCAATCGTCCAGGCGCGCAGCTTGAGGATGTTGTGTACCGTCAGCCCGTATTTCAGGCAGTGCACGCCGCCGGAGTTTTCCGCCACGTTGCCGCCGATCGAGCAGGCAATTTGCGACGAAGGGTCGGGCGCGTAATACAGGTTGTACGCAGCGGCCGCCTCGGAGATGGCAAGGTTGCGCACGCCGGGTTGGACGACCGCGGTACGTGCCAGTGGGTCAATGTTTTTGATCTGGTTGAGCCGGGCCAGCACCAGCAGCACCGCGCCGTCGACCGGCAGCGCGCCCGCCGACAGGCCGGTGCCGGCGCCGCGGGTGACCACCGCGACCTGGTGCGCATGGCACACACGCAAAATGGCGGCGACCTGTGCCTCGCTGTTCGGCAATACCACCAGGTCGGGGGTATTGCGATACGCCGCCAGACCATCCGACTCGAACGGGCGCGTATCTTCCGGCGCGGTGAGCACGGATTCCGCCGGCAGCAGGCTGCGCAGCGCGTTCAGGAAAGCGGGCGAGTGTACGGCGTTCATGGCAGGCTCATCCGCGGACGGAGGAGAACGGCAGGGAGGTGTGGGCGTATGCGCATCATGTCAGGCCCGCACTGTAGAGCGCACAGGGAATGGCCGCAAGTTCTGCAAGGCGCGCTTGCGCATACGCAAGGGCGTTGCCGCGCTAAATACCGCGCGCCCCTTGCTTCGCCCGCACTTGTTTGGCACTGTGGCGGCCATGACCCCGTCGCCGATCGCCCCCGCCACCCGTTACGAAATCGCCGCCTGGCTGATGATGGCGGCGGGACTGCTGCTGACGCTGACGCTTCACCTGTTGCCCGCGCTGCTGTCCGGCCTGCTGGTGGTGCAATTGGTGAATTTGCTGGCGCCGCGTTTCGTCATCGGCCGGCTCGATCACAACTGGGCCAAGGTACTGGTGGTGTCGCTCATCACCCTGATCGTGCTCGGCGCACTCGGCGGGTTTGCCGCCGGCGTGATTCTGTATCTGCGCACCGAAGGCGGCCTGTCCGGCCTGCTGACGAAAATGGCCGAGGTCATCGAGAATTCCCGCCAGCTGTTGCCCCCGTGGGCGGCCGCGTGGTTGCCCCAGGGCGATGGATCGGTCATCCGTGCCGGGCTGGTCGAATGGCTGCGTGCGCATGCGCTGGATATCCGGAAACTCAGCGGCGACGCCGGCCGCGTTCTCCTGCATTTCATCATCGGACTCGTCATCGGCAGCTTCATTGCACTGCGTCAGGCGAGCCCGCACCAGATGCTCGCGCCCATGGCTCAAGCCATGTGCGCGCGCGTTCACCGTCTGGGCGACGCCTTTCGCCGGGTGGTGTTTGCGCAGGTGCGCATCTCGGCGCTGAATGCGTTTCTGACAGGGGTTTATCTGATACTGGTCTTGCCCGCGTTCGGGGTGAACCTGCCTTTTACCAAAACCATGATTGTTGTCACGTTCGTGGTCGGGCTGATGCCGGTGCTGGGCAATCTGGTTTCCAATTCGGTTATCGTCATTATTTCGTTGTCGCATTCTCCGCACATCGCCGCCGCCTCGCTGGCATTCCTGGTCATCATCCACAAGCTCGAATATTTTGTGAATGCCCGTATCATCGGCGGTCAGATCCAGGCCCGCGCGTGGGAGCTGCTGATCGCCATGGTGGCGATGGAAGCCGCATTCGGGGTGCAGGGCGTCATCGCGGCGCCGATTGTTTATGCCTATGTTAAAAAAGAATTGTCCGACCGGGAGCTCATTTAATGTCTAGCGACACCGAATCACTCGTCATCACCGCCTGCGGCGAAGACAAAATTGGCCTGGTGGAAGGCTTCACCCGCCGCATCGGCGAATCGGCCTGCAACATCGAGGAATCGCGCATGGCGGCGCTGGGCGGCCGCTTTGCGCTGTTGATGCGGGTGTCCGGCAACTGGGACGCGCTGGCCAAGCTGGAAGCGCGGCTGCCTGCCGTGGGCGAGGAGTTCGGGTTGTCGCTCATCCTGCAGCGCACCCGCTCCATCCGCTCCGACAAGCCGCTGATTCCCTACACCGTCGAAGTGGCCGCGCTCGATCAGCCCGGCATCGTCAACAGCCTCGCCAACTTTTTTGCGCGGCTGCATATCAATATCGAGGCGCTCGACACCGAAACCTATCCCGCGCCGCACACCGGCGCCCCCATGTTCGCCGTACGCATGACGCTGGGCATTCCCGCCGATACCCACATCGCCACCCTGCGCGGTAATTTTCTGGATTACTGCGACGACCAGAATCTGGATGCGACGTTCGAGCCGATCCGGATGTAAGGTTCCGGGGGCGCGATGGTGTGCGTTTTGATTATTCGTCAGCCCTGACGCTGAGTTCGATGCAGGCCGTCGACATGGTGTCGTCCACCCGGGCGGGCTTGGGGTGATTGCGAACCAATGCAGCCTCCACCCGCGCAGCCAGCAAGGCCTGCTGATCGATGACGGCGGGATACAACCTGCAGTGCTTTTCAACCAGCTCGGCCTGCTGGCAAGCGCAGACTTCCAGCCTGCCCCGCTCAGCGGGGTCGAGGCCCGGCAGCAGCAGCCGCGGCGAGTGGTCGACGTAGGCGCTGCCGGGGGGGAAGCTGCTCGCGGGCAGCACCTCGGGCGGGATGTCGAGCGCGGCGAG
>NCIF01000029.1 GCA_002256785.1 Hydrogenophilales bacterium 17-61-9 | reverse complement strand
AACTGACCCCTGACCCCTGACCCCTGACCCCTGACCCCTGACCCCTGACCCCTGACCCCTGACCCCTGACCCCTGACCTGAATTTATGAAACCACTTGTTATCGCCGGAAAATCCTATGCTTCCCGTCTTCTGGTCGGGACCGGCAAGTACCAGGATTTCGAACAGACGCGCCTTGCGGTCGAGGCCTCGGGCGCGGAAATCGTCACCGTCGCTATCCGTCGCACCAATATCGGCCAGGACGCCAGTCAGCCGAGCCTGCTGGATGCGCTGCCGCCGGCGAAATACACCTATCTGCCCAATACGGCCGGCTGCTATACCGCAGACGATGCGATTCGCACCCTGCGGCTGGCGCGCGAACTGCTCGACGGCCATTCATTGGTCAAGCTCGAAGTGCTGGGCGATGCCGAGTCGCTGTATCCCAACGTGGTTGAGACGGTGAAAGCCGCCGAAGTGCTGGTGAGGGAAGGTTTTCAGGTCATGGTGTACACCTCGGATGATCCCATCGTGGCCAGGCAGCTGGAAGATATCGGTTGCGTCGCGGTGATGCCGTTGGCGAGCCTGATCGGCTCGGGTATGGGCATCCTCAATCCGTGGAATCTGCAAATCATTATCGACCGCCTGAGTGTGCCGGTGATTGTCGATGCCGGTGTCGGAACCGCCAGCGATGCGGCCATTGCGATGGAACTCGGTTGCGACGCCGTGCTGATGAATACCGCTATCGCCGGCGCAGGCAATCCGGTGCTGATGGCCTCGGCGATGAAAAAAGCGGTGGAGGCTGGCCGTGAAGCTTTCCTGGCTGGGCGGATGCCGAAGAAAATCTATCAGGCCAGCCCCAGTTCGCCTGCCGCAGGCCTGATTACAGGCAGCAAATAATATGACGACTGACGCTGGCGCACATCCGCGCATCCGTTCCTATGTGCTGCGTGCCGGTCGCGTGGGCCCCGGACAGGCACGCGCGCTGGCCGAAATCGGGCCGCAGTTCCTGTTGCCTTATCAGCCTGAGGCGCTTGATTTGGACAAGGCATTTGGGCGAGCCGCGCCGCGTATTCTTGAAATTGGTTTTGGCATGGGCGAGGGCCTGGCGGAAATTGCCGCGGCGCATCCTGAAAACGATTACCTCGGGGTTGAAGTGCATACCCCCGGTGTGGGCGCGCTATTAAAGCAGCTTGGCGAGCGCGGCCTTACCAACGTACGCGTGGTTCAGCACGACGCGTTCGAAGTGCTGACCAGGATGCTGGCGCCAGCCAGCCTGAACGGCATCCATGTTTTCTTTCCCGACCCGTGGCACAAAACACGCCACCACAAACGCCGGCTGATTCAGCCGCCGCTGGTGCAGTTGTTGACGAGCCGACTCCAGGCCGGCGGTTACATTCATTTGGCAACCGATTGGCAACATTACGCCGAGCAGATGCTGGCCGTACTGACGGCGGAGCCGCTGTTGCGCAACGCGGCGACCGATTACGCGCCGCGCCCCGACACCCGGCCGCTGACCAAGTTTGAGCAGCGCGGCATTCGTCTGGGTCATGGGGTGTGGGATCTGGTGTTTCTCAAGGCTTGATTTTCGCGCTTGAGGGCATGCCTGCCCGAACGGGATCATTACAGCCAGCCAGGGTGAACCGTTTCCGGGTTTACGAGCCTGACTTGTCTGCTTGCAGTGCTGCATGCACTCTTGGAGTGCGTTTTCAGGGCCGGGGTTTGGTCTTTCCACGTCTATCATGCAGTTACAGTTGGCACGATTGCTGCGCCAAGGATAGCCATTCCACATCAAGGAGGAAAGCATGGAATTCGGACTTGTCGGACTCGGCCGCATGGGCGGCAACATGGCGCGGCGATTGGCGCGCCAGGGCATCAGGATCGCAGTCAACAACCGCAGCCATGCTGTCAGCCAGGCGATCGCAGCCGAAACCGGCCATCTCGCTTGCGCCACGCTGGGCGAACTGGTCGAAGCCCTGGCGACGCCGCGCATTGTCTGGCTGATGCTGCCGGCGGGCGAGGCCACCGAGGCGGCGCTGGATGCGCTGGCGCCGCTGCTCGCCCCGGGCGATCTGGTAGTCGATGGCGCCAATGCGTATTACAAGGACGATCAGCCGCATGCCGACAAACTGGCGGCGCACAAAATCGATTTCGCCGATGCCGGCGTGTCCGGCGGCGTGTGGGGGCTGGATAACGGCTACTGCATCATGTTCGGCGGCAGCGCCGCCGCCGCGGCCCGCCTCAAGCCCTATATGGAAGCGCTCGCGCCCACGCCCACCACCGGCTGGCTGCACACCGGCCCGGTCGGCTCGGGTCACTTCGTCAAGATGGTCCACAACGGCATCGAGTACGGCATGATGCAGGCGTTTGCCGAAGGCTTCGCGCTGATGAAAAACAAGCCGGGCTTCGATCTCGACATCGCCGACATTTCCGAACTGTGGCGGCATGGCAGCGTGGTGCGCTCCTGGCTGCTGGATCTGTCGGTGGATTTCCTGGCGCAGGATCAGACGCTGGATGCCATCGAACCCTTTGTGGCCGATTCGGGCGAGGGGCGCTGGACCGCGCTGGAATCGGTCGAGCAGGGCATTCCCACGCCAGTCATGTCGCTGGCGTTGATGATGCGCTTTGCCAGCCAGGGCAAGCATGATTACGCCTCCAGGGTGCTTGCCAAGATGCGCCAGGGATTTGGCGGCCATGCAATCAGGGAGGAGGGCAAATGAACGACAAAGTCGACATTATTCTGCCGTGTACTTTCGTTATTTTTGGCGCAACCGGCAATCTGTCCACCAACAAGTTGCTGCCTGCGCTGTATCACCTGGAGGCAGCGGGCCGCCTGACGGAAGCGCTCAATATCGTGGCGTTTTCGCGGCGTGCGTTCAGCGACGACGACTGGCGCAAGCACATGCGCGAAGTCCTCGCCGACAAGATCAAGGGCAAGCAGGACACCCCGATATTCGAGCGTTTCATTGCGCGCTTCAGCTATCAACAGGGCAATCTCAACGACGTCGAGTCCTACAAGGAACTGGCCAAGCGCCTGCCGCCGGAAGAGGCCTGCTCGGCCACGGTGTTTTACCTTGCGATCAAACCCGCTGAATTCGCCGCGGTGGTCCACAATCTGGAAGCGGTCGGTCTGAACCGGCCGCGCGGCCTGAATCGCGTGGTGGTCGAAAAACCTTTCGGCGAGGACATCGAGTCGGCGCGCACGCTGAACCAGTTGTTGCACCAGCATTTCGACGAGGAGCAGATTTTCCGCATCGACCATTTCCTCGGCAAGGAAACCGTGCAGAACCTGCTGGTGTTCCGTTTTGCCAACACCCTGATCGAGCCGCTGTGGAACCGCAACTTCATCGATCACGTGCAGATCACCGTGGCCGAGTCGATCGGTATCGAACAGCGTGCCGATTATTACGACCAGGCCGGCGCGCTGCGCGACATGCTGCAAAACCACTTGATGCAGCTGCTTACCGTGGTTGCAATGGAACCGCCGCCTGCGCTCGAAGCCGATGCGCTGCACGACGAAAAAGTGAAGGTGCTGCGCTCGATTCGCCCGATCGCCAAGCGTGCGGTGCATGCCCACGCGATTCGCGCGCAATACGCGCACGGAATGATCGATGGCAAGTCGGTTTCGGGCTACCAGCAGGAAGACAATGTCGAGCCGAATTCCATTACCGAAACCTTTGTTTCCGCCAAGTTTTATATCGACAACTGGCGCTGGCGCGGCGTGCCGTTTTATCTGCGCACCGGCAAGCGCATGCCGCGCCAGACGTCGATGATCGCGATCCGCTTCCGTCATCCGCCGCAACAGCTGTTTCGCGAAACGCCGCTCGAAACCATCGACCCCAACTGGATTCTGCTGTCGATCCAGCCCGACGAGTCCATGCGCATGGAGATTCATGTCAAGCAGCCGGGACTCGACATGGACACGCGAATGATGCAGATGAACGCGAGCTTTCTGAAAACCGACGAAGAAACGCTCGACGCTTATGAAACCTTGCTGCTCGACGTCATCGAAGGCGACCGTTCGCTGTTTCTGCGCTTTGACGAAGTCGAGTGGGCGTGGCGGGTGGTTGATCCCATCCTCAAGCACTGGGCGGTGGAGCGCGATTTCATCCCGACCTATCCCGCAGGCAGCTGGGGGCCGCCCGATGCCAACCGTTTATTCGACAGCGACGACCAGACCTGGCGCAATGAATTATGACCTTGCCCGACTGGCGCGTGTTTTCCGATGCGGACGCGTTGGTGGCGCGTCTGGCGGATGCCGTGTGCGAGGCGGCTGAACAGGCCGTTGCCGCGCGCGGGGCGTTTCATCTGGTGCTGGCGGGCGGCAGCACGCCGCTGGCGCTGTATCGTGCCCTGGCAGCGTGCAACGCGGGCGATGCCCGCTGGCATCTCTGGTATGGCGATGAACGCTGTTTGCCGGTCGATCACCCCCAACGCAATAGCCGCACGATTGAAACAGCCTGGCTCGCTGCTTCCGGGATTCCCCCTGAAAACCGTCGTCCGATTCCGGCTGAACGTGGGGCCGGGCAAGCGGCCGCGCTTTACACTGACGCACTGAAGGGTGCGGCCAATTTTGATGTGGCGCTGCTGGGCATGGGCGAAGACGGCCACACCGCCAGTTTGTTTCCAGGCCACGACTGGGGCGCCGCGCCGGATAGCCCGGACGTGCTCGCGGTGCATGACGCGCCGAAGCCGCCGCCCGGGCGGGTGAGTCTGTCGGCGGCCCGGCTGAGCCGCAGTTCACGGGTGTGGTTTGTCATTGCCGGCCGCGAAAAAGAGACCGCCATCGCGCACTGGAAAGCGGGCGAGGTTTTGCCGGTTTCGAGCGTGCATGGCAAGCAGGAGACCGTGGCCTGGCTCGATGCCGCTGCCTTTCCGGCAACAGCTTAGTTACTCCGTCGTGTCGGGCGCTGGGTGGGCGGGTTTCTCGGGCTTGCTGCGTGCGGCCGCCAGCATGGCCTGCCGCGTGGCGGGGGTTTCCAGGCTGATGCGCCCCAGCGCGCCGGTGCGGTAGTCGGTCAGAAAAATCATCGCGGCTTTTTCCAGATCGAGTTCGCCGCCGCGTCCCTTCAAGATGCAGCCGCGTTTTTTGGCCACCGCTTCCAGCACGCCGGTTGCATCCAGGCTTTCGAGCGGAAACTTGTAGCGTGCCTTGATTAGAGCCGGGTAGCGTTCCAGCAGAATGCCTGCCAGAAACACCGCCACTTCTTCGTCGATCACCGCGTTGCGGCCGATCGCGTGGCTGGCAGCCAGCATGAAGCCGTCGGCATCGTGCTCGATCTTCGGCCAGGTCATCCCCGGCGTGTCGACCAGGATCAGGCGCGGCGAGAGATTGATGCGCTGCTGCGATTTGGTCACCGCCGGTTCGTCGCCCACCGCCGCCACCCGGCGCTTCACTAGCGCGTTCAGCAGCGTCGATTTGCCGACGTTGGGGATGCCCATGATCATCAGCCGCAGCGGCTTGAAGGTGTCGTCGCGATGCGGCGCCAGCTTTTGCGCCAGCGCCGGCAGCCTGGCCACGTCGCTGGGCTTCTTGGCGGAAATCGCCACTGCCATCACCCCCGGCTGCTTGTTGAAGTAATCCAGCCAGGCGCGCGTCGCCTCGGGGTCGGCCAGGTCGGCCTTGTTCAGCAGCTTGAGGCACGAGCGCTGACGATGCAGGCGCAGCTCGTGAATCATCGGATTGCTGCCCGCTTCCGGCAGGCGCGCGTCGAGCACCTCGACCACCACGTCGATCAGCGCCATCGTTTCCGCCGCTTTCTTGCGCGCGGTGGTCATGTGACCGGGGAACCACTGGATAGGCATAGCGTGCGTGTGTAAGGGAAAGGTGAGGATTATCCCACTTGTTGCAGGGCTTGACGCCTGGCTTCGCGGATGGGCGGTGAGGGGCGACCGCATGACGGAGGTCTTACCAAAATGTAACCAGGGGGTAAGTGGTTTGTTGGTCTTGCCTCTGTAATCTCAGGCTCGAATCAGTAGTGACTACCGATTCATTCTTTCTTAATCAAAAAAGGAGTTGGCCATGTATAAAAAGTTCTTGATTGCGGGTGCTGCGAGTGTTTTTGCATTGTCCGCCTTTGCTTCGGATATGAAAAATGTCAAGGAATCCTACAGTCTCAAGGATGATTCAACCGTACATGTTTTTAATGACGGAAAAATGGGCATGGAGGATCAGCTTGGTCGCGGGATGCTTATGGAAGAAGGCCATGTAATGGAAACGAAGGATGGCCAGAAAATCGTAATGAAAGGCAACGAGTTTTGGCGCGTTGAAAATTATCGTGCCGGGTATGAGTAAAAGCGTCGGACCCTAAACAGGGATCGCAGGTGCTTGGCCTCATCCCAAGGGGCAAGGCGTGTTGCCTGTGAAGCCTGAAAAGTGACCGCCCCGGTGCCGGATGATTGGCGTTTTTCCCGGGGCGGTTTTGGGTTGTATGCGATTTACGGAAGTCAACAGGGGCTTGCTTTTTCATTAGCCTGTTTCCCGGGCAGTACTCAATCCGGAGAGGGTGGCGCCCATTCGGATTGCCAGAATGCCGTCAGCGCAGCTTTTGCCGCCGCCACGGCTTTGCGATCCTTCCATCCGTCATGGTTCAGACGGCTGCGGTCAGATGCGCGCGAAGGTCGCGCGTACGCATACCGCGCCCATCGAGCCTTAACCTGCGCCACCGCCGCTGCCTGCGCCGTGCGCCGCCTGCAACACCAGCGCATCGAAGTCTTCTGCCTTCATCAGCCCGCGTTCGGCGACGATATCGCGCACCGGGCGGCCGGATTTTTCCGATTCCTTGGCGACTTCGGCGGCCTGGTTGTAGCCAATCTGCGTGTTGAGCAGGGTGGCCAGCGCGACGCTCTGGTGGATGAAGAAGGCGCACCTTTCCCGGTTAACAATAATCCCCTTGAGGTTCTTTTCGGTGGCGGCGTTCATCGCATTGGTCAACCAGTCCATGGCGTCGAACAGCGCGCTGCCGAGCGCCGGCATCATCACGTTCAGTTCCATCTGCCCGGCCTGCACCATGTAACTCACCGCCGCATCCTGCCCCAGCACCTGGAAGCAGACCTGGTTGAGCATCTCGAACATCACCGGGTTGACCTTGCCGGGCATGATGGATGAGCCCGGCTGCACCGGCGGCAGCTGGATTTCGCCCAGCCCGGTGCGCGGACCGGAGGCGAGCAGGCGCAGGTCGTTGGAGATGCGGGTGAGCTCCAGCGCCAGATTGCGGATTTCGCCCGACAGCCGCGCCAGATCGTTCATCGACTGCATTTGCGCCACCAGCTGGCCGACGCGGATCGGCTCGCCGGTGAGTTTCGCCAGTTCGGCCGCGGCGCGCGCGGGGTAATCGGGCGAGGTGTTGAGTCCGGTGCCGGCGGCCGAACCGCCCAGGCCGATTTCGCACAGCGCCGGGCGCACCGCATCCAGGCTCGACGCACAGCGCGTGAGCGTCCAGGCGTAGCCGGCGAATTCCTGCCCCAGCGTGGTCGGCACCGCATCCTGCAGGTGAGTGCGGCCGGATTTGACGGTGTCTTTTTCGCGTTCGGCCAGGCGCGTAAATTCCGCCGCCATGCTGTGAACCGCCGCGGTCAGGCGCGGCAGCTTGGCCAGCACCGCGAGACGAATCGCGGTCGGGATGGTGTCGTTGGTCGATTGCCCCATGTTGACGTCGTCATTGGGATTGACCGGCGTGTAGGCGCCTTTTTCGCCGCCCAGCGCCACGTTGGCGAGGTTGGCGATGACTTCGTTGCTGTTCATGTTGTGGCTGGTGCCGGCGCCGGCCTGAAAACGGTCGACCACGAATTGATCGATATACTCGCCGGCGAGGATTTTTTCGCAGGCGGCGGCGATGGCATCGCATTTTTGCCCGGACAACCAGCCCGGCTGGCAGTTGGCGTGCGCGGCGGCGAGCTTGATCCGGACGTGGGCTAGTACGAAATCCTTATCCGGGCAACGTCCGGAAATGGGAAAATTGGCGATCGCGCGTGCAGTTTGTGCGCCATACCAGGCGGCCTGGGGAACCTGGACCTCGCCGAGCGAGTCCTTCTCGGTACGCAATTCATTCATGATGGGGAAACCAATGCAGACGTTACAAAGAAGTCGATTTTATCCGATGTGGCTGGCCGGGCTCGTTCTGGGTCTGATGACGCTGGTTGTGGCGGGCGCGCAGGCTGGCGACTTCAAGGTGACCGATACCGCCGGCAAAACACAAAACCTGTCTGGTTACAAGGGAAAGTGGGTGCTGGTGAACTACTGGGCCACCTGGTGCCCGCCTTGTCTGGAAGAGATCCCCGACCTGATCGCGCTGCACGAAACCAGGAAAAACAATCTTGTCGTCATCGGGATTGCAATGGATTATAAATCGGCCAAACAGGTGACGGACTTTGCCGACGGTTTGTTTGTGACCTACCCCATCGTGTTGGGCACACCGAAAATAGTGAGCCAGATTGGTCCGATGCAAGGCTTGCCGACCACCTATTTGTTTAATCCGGAGGGTAAGATGGTCGCTCATCAGGTTGGGGCGCTCACGCGCGAATCGGTTGAAAGTTTCATCAGCAAAAAGGTAAGCGCCAGTAAATAACCTGCGTGTGAAAAAGCAGGCTGTATTCAGGAGACTCCATGCGTTATTTGTTACTCGCATTCGTTCTGTCGGTCGCGATCCCCGCGTGGGCGGAAACACGCGACCCCGGCAGCTTTTTCTTCCAGCCGAAATTCGGCGACTTGCAGGCGGATTTACAGGAAGCCCGAAAACAGGGGAAGACGGGCGTGCTTCTGTTTTTCGAGCAGGATGCCTGTCCGTTTTGCGAACGCATGAAAACCACCATCCTCAACCAGTCTGACGTTCAGGATGTATTCCGTGCGCAGTTTTTGCTGTATCCGATCGACGTCAATGGCGATACGGAAATCACCGATTTTCAGGGCAAGGCCACGACTGAAAAAGACTTTGCGTTTTCGCATCGCGTGCGTGCCACGCCTACGCTGTTGTTTTTCAATCTCGACGGAAAACTTATTACGCGCTACACCGGACCCACAAAAGACAAGGCCGAGTTGCTGTTGCTCGGGAAATATGTAGCTGAGGGTGCATACGCAACCCAGCCCTTTACCAAATACAAGCAAGGTAAATGATGCGTACAGCCGCTTGTGCGCTATTGGCGTGGGCGTTGTCTGCGCCTGTGTGGGCAGAGCGTCTGACGCTTGAAGAGGCGCTGGCCAGCGTGTCGGCGCCGCATCCGGATCGCCGCGTGGCGGAAAGCGAACTGGCGCTGGCGCGAGCCGATCGCGACCAGGCGGGCAGCCGGCAGGATTTCAACCTGTTTCTGGAAGGCAGCCTGCGCACAGGCCATCGTCCCGATGGGAACTGGGCGCCGGACAATATCGGACGCATTGTTGCACGCAAGTCCGTGTTTGATTTTGGCCGCAGCAGCCAGACCATCGCGGCAGCCGATCAGGAAATCGTGGCGCGTCAGGCAGCGCTATTCAATGTCGAAAACTTGCGCCGGCTGGACATCATGGCGCGTTATTTCGATGTGTTGCTGGCAGATATGCAATATGCCGCGGATAACGAATTGCTGGCGGTGACCTATGTGTCCTGGGATAACGCCAGGAAACGCCTTGAAGTGGGACAGATCAGCCAGCCTGAGCTGCTGCGAATGGAGGCCGCGTTTCAGGATGTGCGCGAGCGGCGTTACGCCAGTCAGCAGCGTATGAGCAGCACGCGACAGAAGTTGGCCCATGCAATGAACCGTCCGGGCGTGCCGCCCTCGGAACTCGCCGATCCAGCCTTGAAGGAAAACGCCCGCGCGGTTTCCGATTACGATTCGCTGCTTGCTGCGGCAATGCGCAACAACCCGCGAGTGCTGGCGTTGCAGGCGCAGCTTGAAGCATCGGGTGGGCGGATAGCGGCGGCGCAGGCAGACCGCAAGCCCATGCTCGATGCAGAAGTGATCGGTGCGGGGTATAGCCGGAGTTCGATCACGCGCGATGACCTGAGTGCCGGGCTGGTGTTTACCATTCCCCTGTATCAAGGCGCGCGGGTGGATGCGCGGGTGGCGCGCGAACTGGCGCAAAAAGAGCGCCTTGCCGCCGAGCTGGAAAAACTCAAACGCGACGTGTCGGAAACCCTGTTTACGACACTCCAGGAAATTCAATGGTTGCGCGATAGCGGTCGTGCCGCCGCAGACAAGCAAATCGAATTTCGGGACTGGATGCTGGAGCGCGCGCGCGCGGAGTATGAACTGGAAATGAAAACCAATCTGGGCGCGAGCATGGCGGATACCCAGCTTGCGTTGCTGCGGCGCAAACAGGTTGAATACAGGCTGGCGCTGGCGCTGGCGCGTCTCGATGCATTGTCTGGCGGCCGTTTGCCGCCTGTAGAGGGAGCAAAAAAATGAAGCAGAGCCTGTTGGCATTGGCATTGACGCTGGCCGGGGGTTGGGGCGCGCTGGCAACGACCCCATTGTGGGCGGCAGAAAAAATAGAACTGACTACCCGGGTTTCCGGGGTGGTGGCGCAGGTGCTGGTCAAGGTCGGGCAGCGTGTGAGCAAGGGGACAGTGCTGCTGCGGCTGGAGAAAACCATCCTGCAGGCGCGCCTGGACGAAGCAACAGCGGAGCGCGCGCGCGCGCAGGCAGACGAAAGCGACGCCAGGCGTGAGTTGGAGCGTGCGCAGGAGCTCTTCAACCGTACCGTGTCTTCGACCACGGAACTCGATGCTGCCATGTTGCGGCACGCTCGGGCGCAAGCCGGATTGTCGGCGGCCCAGGCGCGCCGGGTGATTGCGCAACAGAATCTGAATGACGCCGACCTGAAAGCGCCGCTTGACGGAGTGATTGGCAGCCTGCCCGGTGCACCCGGCACCGTGGTGACGGCAGAATGTCAGCCGAAAACCCTGGTCGTTCTGAACCCCGGGCGTCCCTGACACGAACGAAACAGACTCCCGTTCATGCCAATGGATCCGGGACCTGCGGTCAGTTGTTGATGTCTTCCAGCAAGTCGACGACGATGCGTGTCCGGGTGTTCAGGATTCCGATGTCAGCGCCGATGACGACACGTACATATCCATCGGGTAACCGGCTCAGCCGTCTTTCAATATCCGCATCCAGATAGCCCCAGCGGACATCGGCCGGCACGCTCTGGCCGCGTTTGAGCTTGAACGCATGTCCCGGCGGAATCTTCCCCTTTTTCGCCAGGCCAGGCGGCAGCCCGCGGTAACTCTCATGGTAATGATCGCGAATGATTCTGCGGTCCGCGTTGCTGAACACCACCTGGACGTCCATGCCGCGATCGCGTTCCCCATGATGACCTGGCTGACTCCCGTAATGAGGCGGGGTTTCGCATCCTGAAAGGACTGACAGGGCAGCGACGACGGTGAGTAATGCTGCGAGTTGTTTGGCCATAAGGATTCTCCGGAAACAGTAAACAGTCGAAACACGTGCTTGCCTGCCACGTCAGGGGCGAGTGGCGCCCGGGTTTCCGGGTTCCGCTCGATTAACCGATCCCGGCAGCGGGATTGCTTCATATTCTGATGGGGCAACAACGCGCCGGTCAACTGCGTGATGCGGAGGGGGCGTCAGCCGATCGGGTCGTGGGCTGGTAATCCCAATGCCGCTTCCAGGCGCCGACAACGAGATTGGGGTATTCCGGGCGGCCGAGGCTGCCGTTGTAGCGTCCCAGTGCGCGGAACAGGTCGCCGCGTTCAATGTCGATGTAGTGGCGCAAAATGAGTGCGCCATAGCGCAGATTGGTCCGCAGTTGAAACAGGTTATGGTCGGAGTTGCCAATGGCCTTGACCCAGAATGGCATCACTTGCGTGTAGCCGCGTGCGCCAACTGGCGATACCGCGTATTTGCGGAAGCCGCTTTCGACCTGAATCAGTCCCAGCATTAATTGGGGGTCGATGCCTGCGCGCGAGGCTTCCCAGTGCAGCGTGGTCAAAAACTCCATGCGCTCGGGTGCGTCCGGCATGCGTTTGGCCAGCCGGCGCGACATCTCTTTCAACCAGGCCGCTTCATCCGCGACCTGGCGAAACGCGGTGCGGGTGACCGCGGTGTCGGCCAGCCCACGCTGCAGGGACGAACGCACATGGGCCGACATCGCTTCTTCCCGCTGCCCCCCTGCTTGTGCAGGAAGGGTCAGGAAGAGCGCGGCCAGCAGCAGGCTGATGTGCGTCAATGTTCTCATGTCAGTGATTCAATAAACCTGTCAGATACTCCAGTGCTTCGTTGAGGCCGATTTTTTTCGGCTCGACGGCCTGGCCTGCCTCGGCAAGGCGCGTTTGATATTCGATGATGCCGTCCTTCAGCCCACGCTCACCCACGGTGATACGGTGGGGAATGCCGATCAATTCGGCATCCGCAAACATGACGCCGGGACGCTCATCGCGGTCGTCCAGCAGCACGTCATGTCCCGCGGCCTTCAGTTCGGCATACAGCTTGTCGGCAGCCGTTTTAACCATCTCGCTCTTACCATAGCCGATGGCCACGATAACGAGCAAAAACGGCGCCATGGCCATGGGCCAGATGATGCCTTTGTCGTCGTGGTGCTGTTCGATGGCCGAGGCCACGATACGCGAGACACCGACGCCGTAACAGCCCATTTCCATGGGCTGCGATTTACCCGCCTCGTCCAGGTAGGTGGCGTCCATGGCGAGCGAATACTTGCTGCCGAGCTGGAACACATGCCCGACTTCGATACCGCGGCATAATTTCAGCGTGCCCTTACCGTCGGGGCTGGGGTCGCCAGGCTGGACGTTGCGCAGGTCGACCACAACCGGTTCCGGCAGGTCGCGGCCAAAATTGACACCGGCAAGGTGTTGGTTGTCAACATTGGCGCCACAGACAAAATCGCTCATTGCAGCCACGGCACGGTCGGCAATCACCGGGATTTTCAGACCAACCGGGCCGACCGAACCGGGCGCGCAGCCGGTCGCGGCGCGGACTGCGGCTTCGTTTGCCAGGGCAAAGGGCGCTTTGACGCCCGCGATTTTCTCGGCCTTGATCTCGTTCAACACATGGTCGCCCCGAACCAGCAAGGCAACCGGACCCTCCGTTCCTTCCACAATCAGGGTTTTAACGGTCTGATTGACGTTGATCTTGAGGAAAGCGGCCACCGCATCGATGGTTTTCACGCCCGGCGTGGCTACGGCTTGCATCGCCTGAACAGGCGCGGCGCGGGGAGTTGCGGGCGCGACAGCCTCGGCCAGTTCGACGTTGGCGGCGTAGTCGGAATCCGGGCAGTAGGCGAGCAGGTCTTCGCCCGATTCGGCCAGCACGTGGAATTCGTGCGAGCCCGAGCCGCCGATGGCGCCCGTGTCCGCCGCGACCGCACGGAAAGTCAGCCCCAGCCGGGTGAATATCCGGGTGTAGGCGTCGTACATGATCTGGTAGGTGGCCGCGAGGCTTTGCTTGTTGGCGTGGAAGGAGTAGGCATCCTTCATCAGGAATTCGCGCGCGCGCATGACCCCGAAGCGCGGGCGGATTTCATCGCGGAACTTCATCTGGATCTGGTAAAAACTCAGCGGCAACTGGCGGTAGCTCTTGATTTCGCGACGCGCGATGTCGGTAATGACCTCCTCGTGGGTCGGACCAAAGCAGAAATCGCGCTTGTGGCGGTCGGTGAGTTTGAGCATTTGCGGGCC
This sequence comes from Hydrogenophilales bacterium 17-61-9, assembly GCA_002256785.1. Lineage (GTDB taxonomy): Bacteria > Pseudomonadota > Gammaproteobacteria > Burkholderiales > Thiobacillaceae > Thiobacillus. The sequence goes on along the minus strand of NCIF01000029.1, from coordinate 3,335 downwards.
GAATTGCGCCCAGCGTCCGGTTTCTTCCCATAATTCGGCCGGCTGCACCGCCGGCATCAGCAGTTCGATTGCGCCGGCGCGGTTCATTTCCTCGCGCACCACCGCCTCCACCCGGCGCAATACCCGCAAGCCCAGCGGCATCCAGGTATAGAGCCCCGACCCCAGGCGCTTGATCAGCCCGGCGCGCAGCATGAGCTTGTGGCTGACGAGTTCGGCCTCCGACGGGGCTTCCTTGGTCGTGGAAATGAAAAACTGGCTGGCGCGCATGATAAGTGGCAGGAACGAAAAAGCGGCATTTTAGCGCGTGGCCGTGTAATCTCTCACGCTCATTTTCAGGACAGGGCAGCCATGCGCTTGAAGTTTGGAAAACGCCGGGCGGACGACGACGGCATCGAAGTGACCGAGGAGCGCGGTTTGCGCACGCTGCATCTGGGGAGCTGCGCCATTCAGAGCGCGATGCGGGTGAGCCGGCCGTGGGATCTGGAGCTTGCCTACACGCGCGCCATGATGGGCTTTTTGATGTTCAATCCGGCGCCGCAAAACGTGCTGATGGTTGGCTTGGGCGGCGGCTCCTTCGCCAGGTTCATCCGCAAGCATCTGCCGCAAACGCACGTCACGGCAGTGGAAATCGACCCCAGGGTGATTGCCGCCGCACGCACGCATTTCGCGTTGCCGCCCGACGACGCGACGCTGACCGTGGTCGAGGCCGATGGCGCGTTGTTCGTGAAGCAGCAGGCCGGGAGTGCCGATGTCATCCTGCTGGACGGCTTCGATTCCGGCAATCAGGTGGAAGCCCTGGCCACGCAAAAGTTTTATACGGCTTGTTATCGCGCGCTTAAGCCCGGCGGGATTCTGGTGGTCAATTTATGGGGGCTCGACGCTGAATTCGCCGAGTATTTTGCGCGGCTTTCGCGGGCATTTGACGGGGAAGTGGGTTGGATTTCGGTGCAGCACAAGGTCAATGTCATCGTGATGGCCTTCAAGGAACCGGGCGCGGCAACGCGACTTGAAGCCGTGCAGCCCCGGCTGGCAGACTTGTCGAAGCATTTCGGCCTGGATCTGCGCGGATTTGCGCGGGATTTGCAGTGGGCAGAGGGCATCGTGCCGCTGCTCGATTAGCGCAACCCGTGTGAATGCGCCGGACTCGACAAAATACAATTCCGCTTCGGTGGAATGGCCCGTAAGGCCTGTTCCGGGTTTTTATGTGTTTTGAAAATCCCAGTAAAAACAATGATTAAACCCCGATTTCAGACCGCTGCAGGTTTGCAATTTTCGGCGGGTGTGAAAGAATACAGGTAATCGAATTTTACAGATGGTGGCGGCCATGATCGACCGAGAGGGGTACCGCCCGAACGTAGGCATCATATTGTGCAATGCGCATAACCAGGTTTTCTGGGGCAAGCGCGTCAATCAGCACGCCTGGCAGTTTCCTCAAGGCGGCATGAACGCAGGGGAAACGCCGGAACAAGCCATGTTCCGGGAACTGGAAGAAGAAGTGGGCTTGCTCCCTGACCACGTACGCATTCTGGGGCGCACGCGCGAATGGCTGCGCTACGACGTGCCCGCCCACTGGACGCGGCGCGACAATCGCGGACTCTATCGCGGCCAGAAGCAGATCTGGTTCCTGTTGCGGCTGACGGGACGCGATTGCGATGTGTCGTTGCGGGCCAGCAGCCATCCCGAATTTGACGCCTGGCGCTGGAATGAATACTGGGTGTCGATGGATGCGGTGGTCGACTTCAAGCGCGACGTCTACCGCCTGGCGCTCGAAGAGCTGGAACGCTACCTGCACAAGGACGTACGCTATCTGCGGCAGGGCATGCGTCATGGCTGCGAGCGACACGGCGCCGCGCTGGATATGCAACTCAAGCCCTGACCCCGCAATCCTGAAGCCGTACAAGGTGGAGGCGCGATGAAGATACGGATCCATGATTCGACCACGCCGACGCCTGTTGCAGCGCCTGTCCCGGGCATCCCGCTGTGGCAGCTTGCGCCTACGCGCGACAGCGGCGGGCGCCGGCTGACCGATTTCATGATGTTGATTCCCCGCTTGCGCAGTCGTTCGCCTGTCGAAGTCGAGCTGGTGTCACGTAATATCCAGGCTGTGCTGGAATTGCATCAGGATGTGGTGTTTGCCGATCTGAATCTGCGGCTGAATGTGTTGTGGGTATCGTTGCGCCCCCGTCCGGGCGTGATTAGCGAGCTGGTGGCCGCTATTCGGCTGCGCGTACCCGAGGCGGTATTGGTGGCGCATTATGCCGAGCCGCATTAGCGCCTGGCGCTTCCGGTATCCGGCGCACAGGCGCCCATCAGGGCGATCGCATGCGGGAATCTGGAATGCGAGCCGTTGCGGGCGCACGCTTGCCGATCCATAGTCGCGGCGTCCGGCCACGACCTGTAACCGGTCGAGCGGCGCATGCGCCGGCTCCGGGGTGTGTTGCAGCTTGTCGCTAACAGCAGTCAATGCCCCTGTAAACGGCAGGGAAACCCGCGTATTTTCTGTGTTTTCGTTCGCCCTAAGCGGCAGAATTCGTTAAAATGTGCGATTAACTATTAACCCGCTGGAGCAAACATGGCCGTTTCTGAACTTCAGGTGCAAACCGCACTGAAAGAGTTGGTCGACCCCAACACCCACAAAGATTACGTTTCGACCAAGTCTGCCCGCAACATCAAGCTTGAGGGCGGGGCTGTTTCGGTCGATATCCTGTTGAGCTATCCGGCGCAGAGCCAGCTGGCCATGATCAGGCAGCAGGTTGAAGACAAGCTTAAATCCATTGATGGCGTCAGCACGGCCACCGCAAACGTGAGCTTCAAGATCGTTTCGCACAGCGTGCAGCGCGGCGTCAAACTGATCCCCAACGTCAAGAACATCATCGCCGTCGCGTCCGGCAAGGGCGGCGTCGGCAAATCCACCACCGCCGTCAATCTGGCGCTGGCGCTGGCCGCCGAAGGCGCGCGCGTCGGCATGCTGGACGCCGATATTTACGGCCCGTCGCAGCCGACCATGCTGGGCATTACTGAAAAGCCCGAGTCCACCGATGGCAAGAACCTCGATCCGCTGATCGGCCACGGCATCCAGGCGATGTCGATCGGCTTTCTGATCGACGTCGAAACCCCGATGGTGTGGCGCGGCCCGATGGTGACGCAGGCGCTGGAACAGCTGCTGAACAACACCAACTGGTCCGAGCTCGACTACCTGGTGGTCGACCTGCCGCCGGGCACCGGCGACATCCAGCTGACGCTGGCGCAGCGCGTGCCGGTGACCGGCGCGGTGATCGTCACCACGCCGCAGGACATCGCGCTGATCGACGCGCGCAAGGGCCTCAAGATGTTCG
>NCIF01000028.1 GCA_002256785.1 Hydrogenophilales bacterium 17-61-9 | reverse complement strand
GGGGCCGCGACCGCATGCGCCCCTGTGACATCGTGAACATGCCCCCGCACGGCGACTTCGTTCGCGCTCCCCATGGTGAGCCCGCCGACGAGCCCTTCAGTCTGGCCGACTCGCGCGCCTGGAACATTCTTGGGCGTGCGGTGGACCGTAACCGCGTCAAACGATGCGTTCGTGAAAGCTTCCGGCTGGTTTTACCCGAGTTGCCTGCCTGCGATTTTGTCGTGCGTTTGCTCGTCAAGCCGACGCCCGGCGACGAGGCACGCGATTTAATGAAGACCTTCAAGCGAGCGGGTCAACGTGCCATGGCAAAATGGCCTTCTGTGGCAGCCGAAGACGTTTCGGCTGCCGTGCCTGAGTCTCCTCCTAACTAACAGCGTCCCGTCCTATGGATAATCAGCGGCTGATCCTTTTTATTGTCTTTTCCTTTTCGCTGCTTTTGTTGTGGGAAGGCTGGCAGAGCAAGCATGCACCGCAGCCCGTCACCCCTGCGACGACGGGCGTTCCGGCCGCAAGCACCGCGCCGACACCGGGCCAGACGCTGAATGCGCCGGTTGCGGCGCCCGCGCAAGCCGGGTTTGACAAGGGCGCGCGCGCGGTCGTCGAAACCGATGTGCTGCATGCCACGATCGACGCCAATGGCGGCGATCTGCGTGAATTGAAACTGCTGAACTATCGCGAGACAGAAGACAAAAACAGGGTATTCACCTTGCTGGAAGAAACGCGGACGCAACCGTATCTGGCGCAAAGCGGTCTGGTGGGCACGGGACTGCCCACGCACCGCAGCGTGTTTCAGCTGAATCCGGGCACCTATCGTCTTACCGGCGGCGCGGTCCAGCTGGAAGTGCCCCTGGTCTGGAGCGATCCTGCCAGCGGCGTGCGTGTCGAAAAGACCTATATTTTCAAACGCGGCAGCTATCAGGTCGCAGTCAAAACCCGGGTTGTCAACGGCGGCGCCCAGCCGATCGACCTGACGCCTTACTATCAATTCACCCGTCACGGCGAAGCGCCGCGGGGCGAGTCATTCTTCCTGCATACCTATACCGGTCCGGCGTTTTATACCGACGCCAAGAAATTCCAGAAAGTGTCGTTTTCGAACATCAAGGATGGCAAGACGGAATTCGAAAAGACGGCCGATAACGGCTGGATCGGCCTGGTTCAACACCACTTCGTGTCGGCCTGGCTGCCCGGGGACAACGTCAAGCGCGAGTACTACACGCGCTCGCTGGGCGACGGACTCTATTCCGCCGGGGTGATTCTGGCCGAAGGCATGCTTGCGCCGGGCCAGCAAAAAACCTTTACGGTGCCGCTGTATGTCGGACCGCAGACGCAGACGGTGCTGGAAGCGACCGCGCCCGGACTGGAGCTTTCGCGCGATTATGGCTGGCTGACGCCGCTGGCCTATCCGATTTTCTGGGCGCTGGAAAAAATCGAGCGGCTGGTTGGCAACTGGGGCTGGGCCATCATCATTTTGACCATACTCCTCAAGCTGGCGCTCTATCCCTTGTCGGCCGCGGGTTACAGGTCGATGGCCAGGATGAAGAAGCTGACGCCGCGACTGCAGCAGTTGAAGGAGTCTTTCGGCGACGACCGCGCCAAGCTGCACCAGGCGATGGCGGAGATGTACAAGACCGAGAAAATCAATCCGCTCGGCGGCTGCCTGCCCATTTTGATCCAGATTCCGGTGTTCATCGCGCTCTATTGGGTGCTGCTGGCGGCGGTGGAAATGCGTGGCGCGCCCTGGCTGGGCTGGATTACCGATCTGACCGCGCCCGATCCGTGGTTTATCCTGCCGATCATCATGGGGATCACCTCGGTTTTGCAGGTCAAGTTGAACCCGCAGCCGATGGACCCGATGCAGGCCAAAATCATGATGATCATGCCGGTGGCATTCACCGTGATGTTTGTGTTCTTCCCGGCCGGTCTGGTGTTGTACTGGGTGGCAAACAACATCCTGTCGATTGCGCAGCAATGGGCGATCAACAAGCAGGTCGAGCACGCGCCGGCAGGAACAGGAAAAAGCTGAGCCGGCTGCGCGGCCGCTCGCATGAAGCGCCGCGTGAAGAAGTAAGGTCCGCGAGCCGTTCCGACACGCGGACCGCAATGCCCGGCAGCGATGGCGGCGGTCAGGCTACAATGCCAGTCGATCCCTTGCCGATGCCGCATTTGCGGCATATTTCCTTTTTTGATGACCGCTGCCGTACGCTACCCTCCTGATCTGATTGCCGGCATTGCCACGGCGCCGGGACGCGGCGGGGTGGGCGTGGTGCGGGTATCGGGCGCGGACGTGGAGACGCTGGCCAGGGCGATGCTCGGTCGCGTGCCCGAAGCGCGTCACGCGACGTTTACCCGGTTTCTGGACGGCGACGGCGAGGTGCTCGACGAGGGCATTGCGCTGCGTTTCGTGGCGCCCCATTCGTTTACGGGCGAACAGGTGCTGGAGCTGCAAGGGCACGGCGGTCCGGCGGTCCTCAATCTCATTTTGCAGCGTTGTGTCGAGTTGGGCGCACGGCTGGCCGGGCCCGGCGAATTCACCCGCCGCGCCTATCTCAACGGCAAGCTCGATCTGGCGCAGGCCGAAGCGGTGGCCGATGTGATCGATGCGGCTTCGGGCGAGGCCGCGCGTTCGGCGGTGCGGTCGCTCTCGGGGGCATTCTCGGCGCGAATTGCCGAATTGGTCGAGGCCTTGACCCGCCTGCGCATGCTGGTGGAGGCCACGCTGGATTTTCCCGAGGAAGAAATCGATTTTCTGCAGCAGGCCGATGCGTTCGGCAGGCTCGACAAAATTGATGCCAGTTTACAGGCGGTGCGCGCGCAGGCGCGGCAGGGTGCGCTGCTGCGCGAAGGCCTGAGCGTGGTGCTGATTGGCCAGCCCAACGTGGGCAAGTCGAGCCTGCTGAATCAGCTGGCCGGCTTTGAAGCGGCCATCGTCACCGAGATCGCGGGCACCACGCGCGATACAGTGCGCGAGGTGATCCAGATCCAGGGGGTGCCGCTGCATATCATCGATACCGCCGGCTTGCGCGACACCGACGACGCCGTGGAAAAAATCGGCATTGCCCGAACCTGGGCTGCCGTGGAAAAAGCCGACGTGGCGCTATTGCTGGTGGATGCCGCGCACGGTCTGGGCACGAGCGAAGCGACGATCCTGCAGCGCTTGCCCGGGGTTACGCGGCTGACCATCCACAACAAGATCGACGTCACCGCAGAGGCGCCGCGTGCGGTGGGCAACGAACTCTGGCTGTCCGCCAAGACCGGCGTCGGGGTCGAACTGCTGCGAGACAAGCTGCTCGAATCGGCCGGCTGGCAGGCGGCGGGCGAGGGCGCGTTCATGGCGCGCGCACGACATCTGGATGCGCTTTCCCGCGCCGCCGGCCACCTCGTCGACGCGCGCGCGTCGGCGGCGCAACTCGAGCTGTTTGCCGAGGAATTGCGGCTCGCCCAGGCCGCCCTGTCGGAAATCACCGGCGAATTCACCGCCGACGATCTGCTGGGCGAAATTTTCAGCAAATTCTGCATCGGGAAATAACGAGGTGCGGCTGACCTGGCGCAGCATCGCCGCCGAACTCATGGCCCATCGCGCACAGTTGCTGCGGGCCAATTTCATTGCCTTGCTGGCGGTGGTGGCCGCGGTGCCGGTACCGCTGCTGCTGCCGTTGATGGTCGACGAGGTGTTGCTGCATCATCCGGGCAAGATGGTTGCCGCCATCGGCGCCGGGTTTCCGGCCGCGTGGCACGGCCCGGTGCTGTTCATCGGCGCGGCGCTGTTGCTGACCGTGTGCCTGCGGCTGACGGCGATTCTGCTCAACGTGTGGCAGGGGCGCTCCTTTTCGCTGCTGGCAAAAGAAATCGTGTACCGCATCCGGGTACGCATGCTGTCGCGGCTGTCGCGCATTGCGCTGTCCGAGTTCGAGACGGTGGGCGCGGGGCGGGTGAGCTCGCATTTCGTGACCGACCTCAACGCTATCGACAGCTTCCTCGGGGCGTCGGTCTCGGGCCTGGTGGTGTCGGTGCTGACGCTGGTCGGCGTGGCGGCGGTGCTGTTCTGGATGCACTGGCAGCTGGCGCTGTTCATCCTACTGCTCAATCCGGTGGTGATCCTGTTTTCGACCCGGCTGGGCAAGCGGGTGAAGGACCTGAAAAAGCACGAAAACCGCGCTTTCGAAGTGTTTCAGGACGCGCTTTCCGAAACGCTCGACGCGCTGACGCAGATCCGCGCGATGAATCGCGAAAAGCATTATCTGGCGCGGGTGACGGCCAAGGCCGGCGAGATTCGCCAGCATGCGGCGGGGTTTGCCTGGAAGTCGGATGCGATGAGCCGGATTTCCTTTTTCGTGTTTCTGGTCGGCTTCGATGCCTTTCGCGCCGGGGCGATGCTGATGGTGGTGTTTTCCGATCTCACCATCGGCGAGATGCTGGCCGTGTTCGGCTATCTGTGGTTCATGATGACGCCAGTGCAGGAACTGGTGAACATGCAATACGGCTGGTACGCCGCCAACGCCGCGCTGGGGCGGATCAATGCGCTGCTCGGGCTGCACAGCGCCCCCGAGCATCCCGCCGTGTGCGATCCCTTCGCGGGCCGGTTCACGCTAGGCCTCGCGCTGGATCGGGTCAGCTTTGCCTATGCCGATGGCGAGACGGTGCTGGACGATGTCAGCCTCACCGTGGCGGCGGGCGAGAAAGTGGCGCTGGTTGGGGCGTCCGGCGGCGGTAAATCAACGCTGGTGCAGGCCTTGCTGGGCCTTTATCCCATCAAATCCGGGCTGATCCGGTATGGCGGCGTGCCCGTGAGCGAAATCGGCTGGGAAGCCGTGCGCGAGCATGTCGGCGTGGTGCTGCAACATCCCGTTCTGTTCAACGACAGCGTGCGCGCCAACCTGACCCTGGGGCGCGAGGCCGATGACGCCACGCTGTGGCAGGCGCTGGAAATCGCGCAATTGAAGGACGTCATCGCCGCGCTGCCGCACGGGCTGGAGACGGCGGTGGGGCGGCAGGGCGTGCGGCTGTCCGGCGGGCAGCGGCAGCGTCTGGCGATCGCGCGCATGATCGTGGCCAATCCCCGCATCGTCATTCTCGACGAGGCCACCTCGGCGCTCGACACCGCCACCGAACGCCTGTTGCACCAGGCCTTGAGCGGCTTTCTGGCCGGACGCACCACGCTTATCATTGCGCATCGCCTGTCGGCGGTGAAGCAGGCCGACCGCATCCTGGTGTTCGAAAATGGTCGCGTGGTGGAGGCGGGCGACCACGCCGGGCTGATCGAAAAAGGCGGGCTGTATCACAAGCTTTACCACCACCCGTAAAAAACACTGGGGAAAATCAGCGTTTTCTGATAGAGTGCCGTCCAGTTGTGCATACAGCAGTGGGCAGGTCAGGCTTTTTTGCCGCCGTGCCTCGGGACTGTTCTCACAGCCCCATCGTCTTCGACCTCTCTTTTGTGCCGCCGGTTATTTTCAGCCAGCGGCGACAAGTCTTGTGGTTGGCGCCGATGTGATCGACGCGACCCGTTAGGCGTTTCAAACGCCACTTAAATTCCGGTTCGTAATTTTTGACCTGTCTGGCTTCGTGCCGGGTTCGGGTCTGGTTTGCGCGTTTGTGCGCACTAAAAAAGGTTAGACATGAGCTTTTCCGAATTGGGACTTGATCCCCTTATCCTTAAATCCGTTTTGGCTGCGGGCTACGAAAACGCCACACCGGTTCAGCAAAAATCGATTCCCGCCGCGCTGAGCGGCGGCGACCTGCTGGTGTCGTCGCACACCGGTAGCGGCAAGACCGCAGCGTTCCTGCTGCCTTCGATCCAGCGCTTGCTGGCCGAATCGACCGGCAAGGGCATGGGCCCGCGCGTGCTGGTGCTGACCCCGACGCGCGAACTGGCGCTGCAGGTTGAAAAGGCCGCCATGACCTATGGCAAGGACATGCGCCGCTTCCGCACCGCCTGCCTGGTCGGCGGCTCGCCGTATGGCCTGCAGCTCAAGCGTCTGAGCCAGCCGGTGGACGTGGTGGTGGCCACGCCCGGCCGCCTGATCGACCATCTGGAGCGCGGCAAGATCGACTTCTCGCGCCTCGAAGTGCTGGTGCTGGACGAAGCCGACCGCATGCTGGATATGGGTTTTGTCGACGATATCAAGGCGATTGCGGCACGCTGCCCGAAAGAGCGTCAGACCCTGTTGTTCTCGGCGACGCTCGATGGCGTGGTGGGCAATCTGGCACGCGAACTGACGCGTGACGCGCAGCGCATTGAAATTGCGGCGGTGCCGATGCAGGAATCCAAGATCGAGCAGCGCCTGCTGTTTGCCGACAACATGGATCACAAGAATCGTCTGCTCGACGCCTTGCTGCGTGGGGTGGAAATGACCCAGGCGATCGTGTTTGCCTCGACCAAGCGCAGCACCGAAGAAATTTCGGACCTGCTGGCCGAAAGCGGCTTTGCCTCCGACGCGCTGCATGGCGACATGCAGCAGGGCCAGCGCAACCGCGCGCTGCAGCGCCTGCGCGAAGGCCGCACCAAGGTGCTGGTGGCGACCGACGTTGCCGCGCGCGGCATCGACGTGGCGGGCATCAGCCATGTCATTAACTTCGACCTGCCGCGTCAGGCCGAAGATTACGTTCACCGTATCGGTCGGACCGGCCGCGCCGGCCGCACCGGCATTGCAGTGAGCTTTGCCGGCATGCGCGAGGGCGGGCTGGTCAAGAACATCGAACGTTACACCGGCAACCGCATTGAAGTGCATACCCTGCCGGGCCTGGAGCCGACGCAGAAACCGTCCGCCGGCCGTCCGCCGGCCGGCCGCCCGTCATCGGCGGGTCGTCCGCGTAGCCATAACGCGCCGCGCAGCGGAGCGGGCGAGAAGCGCAGCTTTGGCGACCGCAGCGAGCCGCGCAGCTACGGCGACCGTCCGCCGCGCGGCGACAGCCGCGACAATCGCGATCGGGGTTATCGCGCCGACGCGCGTCCCGCCAGCGGCGACCGTCCGGCGCGCAGCGATGCGCCGCCGCGCGGCAATCGCTTCGAGGGGGCGCCCCGCACGCCCTATGCTGATCGCGCGCCGCGCAATGAGGGTTTCCGTGGTGCAGAAGCGCCGCGTGAGCCCAAGGCCGAGGTCAATGGCAACAGCGTTGAATACTGGGAAAAGCGCGAGCGCGAGGCGAAAACGAAGGCAGCCGCTACGCGCGGGGGGTACGGCGATCGCGGCAATAGCGCGCGCCCGGGCAGCCAGCCGCGCGGCAGTTACGGCAATGACAACCGGGGCGGCGGGAGTGCCCGGGTCGGGGTGCGTGGCCGCTTCAAGGACTGATCGCCCGTAGCGTTGCCGCGAGCAGAAAGGGGGGTTTCACGTGAAACCCCCCTTTTTTATTGTCCGTTCGCGTTCGGCCTGCGGAAGCGAACGCTTGCCAGCATGGCCCGGAATTCCAGTCAGCCGTGACGGCGGCGTTACGATTACACTGGTCGCTATCAATAAGCTCGCGCACGTGAATTGTCGCTCATGGATCACGCCAGAAAACGCTTGAACCCGATGGTAACGCCGCAAACCGGTCTCTCGTTCGCCCCTCCTTTTTGGCAGCGGATGGGGGAATGCGGCTTGCGGGTGGCAACAGGCGAGGCGACGTTGGCGTGTTATGGGGCGTTAATTTCGAAGAAGCCAGACGAAATAGAAGATGTCATCCCGTCAGATGGCAGCCTGCTGGTGATTTTGCGGCCCGGCGCCGAGCCGTCAGCCGCGTTGTGGGCGGCGCTGGCTGCGCCCGGTGTCGATACGTCGCCTCTGGAGGGCAGGCTGCATCTCATTCCCGTCGAATATGGCGGCGCCGCCGGACCCGATCTGCCTGCTCTGGCAACGCAGGCCGGGCTGGATGTGGCGACCTATATCAATTGTCACGCGGCGGCAGAGTACCGTGTCGCTTTTTTGGGGTTTCAACCCGGATTTCCCTATTTGAATGGCCTGCCCAGCGTGCTGCGGTCGCCGCGTCGGCTGACCCCGCGGCTGCGGGTGGAGGCGGGCAGCGTGGCGATTGGCGGACGCTACGCGGGGATTTATCCGGCCAGCGGCCCGGGCGGTTGGCAGATTATTGGCCGCACGGCGGCTGTTCTGTTCGATCCGCAGCGCGACCCGCCCACGCTGTTGCTGCCCGGCGATCGCCTTCGCTTTGTGCCGCAATGATGGAAGTGCTTCAGGCCGGTTTGTGCGATCTGGTGATGGGTTCGGGCCGGCCGGGGCTGGGCGCGCTGGGCGTGCCCGTGGGCGGCGCGTCGGACCCCGCTGCGTTGGCCGCCGCCAATGCGCTGGCAGGGAACCCCGCGGCGGCGGCGGGGCTCGAAATCACGCTAGCCGGGCCCACCTTGCGATTCCCGCAGGGCGCGATCGTGGCGCTGACCGGCGCGCACTTTACTGCAACCCGTAGCTGCGGTGCGCCGGTGGCCTGGAACGAAACCCTGGTGCTGGCGCCGGAGGAAACGCTGGCGATCGGGCGGGTGGAGTCGGGTTGCCGCTGTTGGCTGGCATTGCAGGGTGGACTCGCGGTGCCGCAGGTATTGGGCAGCCACAGCACCTTTTTACCGGCGGGCTTCGGCGGTTATCGGGGTCGAGCCTTGCAGGCCGGGGACACGCTGGACGTCGGGGTGCGAACAGGCGAACTGCATGTGTTGCGTGCGATTCCGCCGGACCTTGACGGGATGGATGCGCCGCTTCGCGTGGTGGCGGGGCCTCAGGTCAGCGGATTCAAGGACGTTGGCCTGGCCGCGTTTTTTGGCAGCCCGTATCGGGTAGAGGCGGCGTCCGACCGGCGCGGAATGCGTTTGGCGGGTCTGGCCGTCCGCTATGCGGGGGGCGAGCTGTCATCGCAGGGCGTGCTTCCCGGCGCAGTACAGGTTCCGCCCGATGGCCAGCCGATCATTCTGGGCTGGGATGGCCCGGTCACCGGCGGCTATCCGGTGATTGCCGGCGTGATCAGCGCGGACTGGGCGCGACTGGCGCAACTGAAGCCCGGCGACGCGGTGCGCTTCGAGACCGTCGAAGTCGAGCGTGCGCGTGCATGGGCGCTCACGGCATGGAAAATTGAGGAATTGGCGTGATCGAATTGAATGCAGACATTGGCGAAGGCTGTGACGATGCCGGGCTGATGCCCTATTTGGCGCGGGTGTCGATTGCCTGCGGCGGCCACGTCGGCGATGCCGCCAGTATGGCTGCCGCGCTCAGGCTGGCAGGCGAGTATGGCGTGATGGTGGGCGCGCATCCCGCTTATCCGGATCGTGACCATTTCGGCCGCCGGCCATGGGCCGCGTCGGCGAACGAAATTGCCGCGTGGGTCACGCAGCAGACCGAGGCGCTGGCCGAGCAGGCGGCGCGGCTGGGATGGCGGCTGGCGCATGTCAAGCCGCACGGCGCGCTTTATCATGCGGCCGCCGTTGACCCCGTCGTGGCGCAAGCGGTTGCCGGCGCGGTGGCGGCGTGGGATCCGACGCTGACGCTGGTGGGCTTGTCCGGGTCGCGGCTGATTGCGGCGGGCCAGGCCGCCGGGCTGGCGGTATTGAACGAAGCGTTTGCCGACCGTTGCTACCAGGCCAACGGACAGCTTGTTTCACGTGAAACAGCGGGCGCACTGCAGAACGCCCCTATAATGGCGGCACAGCAAGCGCGAGCGTTGGCGCACGGCGAGCCGGTCACCGCGTTAAATGGCGAAAGCCTGCGAATTCGCGCTGATACGCTTTGCCTGCACAGCGATACGCCCAACGCATTAAATATCGCCCAGGCCGTTCACGCCGTTCTCAATCGCGGATAATTCCGCCCCTGTGTTTTAAAACCTGAAGATCCGCTATGCCACTGCTTACTTTTGACCGACTCGAACTGGCCTACGGCCACTGGCCGCTGCTGGATGGCGCCTCGCTGGTGATCGAGGCCGGTGAGCGCGTCGGCCTGATCGGACGCAATGGCACCGGCAAGTCCAGCCTGCTCAAGATCATTGCCGGCATCAATGCGCCGGATGCGGGCGACGTGTGGCGCAAGCCCGCCCTGAAGCTGGCGTATGTGCCGCAGGAGCCGCAGTTTCAACCCGGCCATACGGTGTTTGAAGCGGTGGCCGAGGGCGTGGGCGAGGCGCAGCGCCTGCTCGCTGATTACCACGCTGCCGCGCACCGGGTGGCCGAAGGCGATATGGATGCGTTCGAAGACCTGGAGCGGCTGTCGCATGAGCTTGAGATCCACGACGCCTGGCGGCTCAACAGCCGGGTGGAGGAAACCCTGCAGCGCCTGGGCCTGGATGCCGACCGCGCGGTCGAGACCCTGTCCGGCGGCCTTAAAAAGCGCGTCGCGCTGGCACGCGCACTGGTGACCGACCCCGAATTGCTGCTGCTGGACGAGCCGACCAACCACCTCGACTTTTCGGCCATCGAGTGGCTGGAAAGCCTGCTCGTCGACTTCAAGGGCGCGTTGTTGTTCATCACCCACGACCGACGCTTTCTGGATAATGTCGCCAACCGTATTGTCGAGCTTGATCGCGGCCAGTTACGCGAGTATCAGGGCAATTTCAGCGCATATCAGGCCAAAAAGGCCGAACAGCTGGAAATTGAAGCGGTGCATAACCGCAAGTTCGACAAGTTCTGGAAACAGGAGGAGGTCTGGATCCGCAAGGGCGTCCAGGCCAGGCGTTGCCGCGACGAAGGCCGGGTGCGCCGGCTCGAGGCCCTGCGGTTGACGCGCGAGGCGCGCATGGGCCGCACCGGGCAGGTGGGTTTTCAGATCGACTCCGGCGACCGCTCGGGCAAAATCGTCGCCGAGATGGACAAGATCAGCTACGGCTACGATGATCGCGTTCTCATCCGCGATTTTTCGGGCAGCCTGCTGCGCGGCGACAAGCTGGGCCTGCTCGGCCCCAACGGCGCCGGCAAAACCACCCTGATCCGCCTGATTCTGGGCGACCTGAAACCGCGGTCCGGCACCATCAAGCAGGGCACCAAGCTCGAAGTGGCGTACTTCGACCAGTTCCGCAACCAGCTGAACGACGACGCGACGCTGATCGACACGATCGCGCCCGGCTCCGACTTTGTCGAAATCGGCGGCCAGAGAAAACACGTCATCAGCTACCTGGAGGACTTTTTGTTCCCGGCGGAACGTGCGCGCGCCAAGGTGTCGGCGCTGTCCGGCGGCGAGCGCAACCGGCTGCTGCTGGCGCGGCTGTTCGCGCGGCCGGCGAATTTGCTGGTGCTGGACGAGCCCACCAACGATCTTGACATCGACACGCTGGAGTTGCTCGAACAGCTGTTGCAGGACTACAGCGGCACCGTGCTGATCGTTTCGCACGACCGCACCTTCCTCGACAACGTGGTTACCCAGTCCATCGTGTTCGAGGGCGACGGCAAGCTGACCGAGATCGTCGGCGGCTATGCCGACTGGCGCGCCTGGAAGCAGGGCCGGCAACACGTCGCGTCCGACGCCACGCGTGTGACGGCGTCCAGGGCGTCCGCCCCGGTGAAACCCGCGCCCAGGAACAAGCTTAGCTATAAGGAGGCGCGCGAACTCGAAACCCTGCCGACGCAGATTCAGGCACTGGAAGCCGAGCAGGCGCAGATCGCCGAACGGCTGGCCGACCCCGCGCTATACCAGTCCAACCCGACGGACGCCGCCGCGCTACAAGCCCGCAGCGGGGACATCGACGCCGGGTTGCTCGACGCGCTGGCGCGCTGGGAGGCACTGGAGGCGAAGCAGGCGAGCTAGACTTTCGTTTCACGCGGCCCATGTTTCACGTGAAACCAGGCCGCGCAGCAGGTAAAATGGCAACCATGAAATTCCCCGAATCATTCGATGTGATCGTTGTCGGCGGCGGTCATGCCGGCACCGAAGCCGCGTTGGCGGCTGCGCGCATGGGCGCGAGCACGCTGCTGCTGTCGCACAATATCGAAACGCTGGGGGCGATGTCGTGCAATCCCTCGATCGGCGGCATCGGCAAGGGACACCTGGTCAAGGAGGTGGATGCGCTGGGTGGGTTGATGGCGCGGGCAACCGACGAGGCGGGGATCCAGTTTCGGACGCTCAACGCCTCCAAAGGCCCGGCCGTACGCGCCACGCGCGCGCAGGCTGATCGTGTGTTGTACAAGGCGGCTATCCGTTACCGGCTGGAAAACGAGCCCAAGCTCACGCTGTTTCAGCAGGCGGTGGACGATCTGGTGCTGGAGGGAGACCGCGTCGTCGGCGTTAAAACCCAGCTCGGCATCGTCTTTGGCGGACGCGCTGTTGTGTTGACGGCGGGTACGTTTCTGGCGGGGTTAATCCATGTGGGCCTGGAAAACTTCCAGGCCGGACGCATGGGCGACCCGCCTGCGGTGTCGCTTGCCGCGCGCTTGCGCGAGCTGGCGCTGCCTGTCGGGCGGCTGAAAACCGGCACGCCGCCGCGCATCGACGGCCGCAGCATCGATTACAGTCAGACCCAGATTCAGCCGGGCGACAATCCGGCCCCGGTGTTTTCATTCATGGGCAGCGCGGCGATGCACCCCGAGCAGCGGCCCTGCTGGATCACCCATACCACGGCCAAAACGCACGAGATCATTCGTAACGGCCTCGATCGTTCGCCGCTGTATACGGGCGTGATCGGGGGTGTGGGGCCGCGCTATTGTCCGTCGATCGAAGACAAGATCACGCGCTTTGCCGACAAGGACAGCCACCAGATCTTTCTCGAGCCTGAAGGCCTGACCACCCACGAGATTTATCCCAACGGCATTTCCACCTCCTTGCCGTTTGATGTGCAGCTCGCCGTCGTGCGTTCGATCCCCGGCCTGGCCAGCGCGCACATCCTGCGCCCCGGCTACGCCATCGAATACGATTACTACGACCCGCGTAACCTGAAGGCCTCGCTCGAAACCAAATCCATCGCCGGCCTGTTCTTCGCCGGGCAAATCAATGGCACCACCGGCTACGAAGAGGCTGCCGCGCAAGGCCTGCTGGCGGGCGTCAACGCCGGCTTGCAGGTGCAGGGCAAGGACGCCTGGTGCCCGGGCCGGCACGAGGCCTATCTCGGCGTGCTGGTTGACGACCTCATCACGCGCGGCGTCTCCGAGCCGTACCGCATGTTCACCAGCCGCGCCGAATACCGTCTGCAGCTGCGCGAAGACAACGCCGACATGCGGCTGACCGAAACCGGGCGCGTCCTCGGCGTGGTCGACGACGCGCGCTGGGATAGCTTCAACCGCAAGCGCGATGCGGTCGCCCGTGAAACCGAACGGCTCAAGGCCACCTGGGTCAACCCGGCGCTGCTGCCCGCCGAAGCGGCCACCCGCCTCATCGGTCAGCCGATCGACCATGAATACAGCCTGTTCGAATTGCTGCGCCGGCCCAACCTGAGCTACGCGCAGGTGCGTGCGCTGCCGGGCGGCGGTGCGGGCGAAGCCGACCCCGGCGTCGCCGAACAGGTCGAAATCGCCGCCAAATACCAGGGCTATATCGACCGTCAGAACGATGAAGTCGACAAACAGCGCGGGCAGGAGAGCTTGCGGCTGCCGCCCGACCTCGATTACAGCCTGCTCACCGGGCTGTCGATGGAGGTGCGCCAGCGCCTGCAAGCCGCCCGTCCAGAAACGCTGGGACAGGCCGCGCGCCTGCAGGGCATCACGCCGGCGGCGGTTTCGGTGCTGCTGGTCTATGCCAGGCGCGGGTTTAAGCCCGACAATCTGAAACAGACGGCTTGATGGAAACGACGACCAATTTCTTGCCCGTTGTCAGTACCATCAAATCAGCTGCAAACCGGCTATGGGATGCGAGGAAATCCTTGTTGTGGTTATTGGTCCTCGCTGGATTGGCCAGTGGCTTCCTCGATTGGATCGTGTTCGCCTCATCGGAAAACATCATGAGGAAAAGCTTTCTGGTTGGCGCCGCGCAAGCGCTTGTATATACGGTGTTGGCCGTGCGTGTTCATCGCTTGGTACTGTGTGCGGAGAACGCTGAGCAGGGGCTTGTTCGTTGGACTGGCCGCGAAACGAGATTCCTTGGCTGGTTAGTGGTCGTTTATTGCTACCTTGTTTTGATCTTTGCTCTGCTGGCGCTCCTGATGGGGGCCGTCGGTGTGATGGCGCTCTTGCCTCAGGCCGGATGGTGGTGGGGAGCGACGCTCATGTTTCTTGCGTCTCTGCCCGCTGCATACCTGTTCGTGAGATTGTCAGTCTTGCTGCCGGCGACGGCGGTCGACCAACGCCGGACAATCGCGTGGGCGTGGGCCCTGACTGAAGGGAACGGCTGGCGTTTGGTAATAGTGCTTTGGCTAGTGCCAATATTGCTGTCGACTCTTTTGCCTGTGCTTGAGGTGTCCAGCTTGTTGGGTTGGCTGGCCTGGGATTTGTTTATGGCAGCGCTTACGTCATTCGAGATTGCGATTCTCTCGGTGGCATTCAAGTCTTTGGGCGGGTTTTACGAAGAACAAGAAGCTTTGGCAGCGGCATGAAAAGCACACAAGCGCAACTTTCGGCGGGCGTGGCCGCCCTGGGCCTGAGCTTGCCCGACGCCGCCGAGGCGAAACTGCTGGCGTATCTGGCGCTGCTGGACAAATGGAACCGCGTTTATAACCTGACAGCGGTGCGCGATACCGAACGCATGGTCAGCCACCATCTGCTCGATTCGCTGGTTGCTGCGCCCTTTTTTCAGGGTGGGACGCATAAGCCGGCAAGCGTGCTGGATGTGGGGAGTGGAGGGGGCCTGCCCGGCATACCCCTGGCGATTGCGCGGCCGGAATTGCAGGTCACGCTGATCGACAGCATCGCCAAAAAGACCGCTTTTTTGCTCCAGGCCAAGACGGAATTGGGTCTGGCCAATGTACACGTGGTGACGGCCCGGGTAGAGGATTTCCATCCGGAAACGGCATTCGATGTCATCACCTCGCGCGCCTTTTCCGACCTCAAGGAATTTGTCACGCTGACCCGCCATCTGCTTGAGCCGGGCGGCCACTGGCTTGCAATGAAGGGCCTGATGCCGCACGAAGAAATCGCCTCTCTGCCGGACTGGGTGGAAGTGAGCGCTAACCATGCGCTAACCGTCCCGGGCCTAGAGGCGAGCCGCCATTTGATCGTTCTGGAGCGAGCCGCATGAAAATTCTGGCCATTGCCAACCAAAAAGGAGGGGTGGGAAAAACCACCACAGCGGTCAATCTGGCGGCGTGCCTGGCCGACCTCGGGCAGCGGGTGTTGCTGGCGGACCTCGATCCGCAGGGCAATGCAACCATGGGCGCGGGCATTGAAAAGCGCACGGCGTTGCCGACGGTGTATCAGATCCTGCTCAATCAGGTGAGCGTGCGCGAGGCGCGGATGCGCTCGGAGCCGGGCCATTTCGATGTCATACCCGCCAACCGCGAACTGGCGGGCGCGGAAATCGATCTGGTCAATCTGGAGCAGCGCGACCTGCGGCTGAAAGCAGCGCTGGCCGAGGTGGCCGACGACTACGATTTCATCCTGATGGACTGTCCGCCGACGCTCAACCTGCTGACGGTCAATGCGTTTGCTTCGGCGCAGTCCGTGCTGATCCCGATGCAATGCGAATATTACGCGCTGGAAGGGTTGACCGATCTGGTCGCCACCATCAAGAAGGTCAAGCAGCGGCTCAATCCCGCCATTCAGATCGAAGGGCTGCTGCGGGTAATGTTCGACCCGCGCAGCATGCTGGCGCAGCAGGTGTCCGATCAGATCAAGCAGCATTTTGGCGACAAGGTGTACGACACCGTGATTCCGCGCAATGTGCGGCTGGCCGAGGCGCCCAGTCATGGTTTGCCGGTGCTGGCCTACGACCGTCAGTGCAAGGGCGCAAAAGCCTATATGGACCTGGCCGCGGAAACGCTCCGGCGCGCCGGCCTCAACGTAAAAGCAATCGCAAGGGAGACGGCATAATGGCCAAACTCAAGGGACTCGGACGCGGACTCGACGCGCTGCTGGGCGGCGAAGACAACGCCGCACCGCCGCAGGGCGACCTGCGCATGATGGCGGTGACGCAGTTGGCGCCCGGCAAGTACCAGCCGCGCACCCAGATGGACAGCGAGTCGCTGCAGGAGTTGGCCGATTCGATCCGCTCGCAGGGGCTGATGCAGCCGATTCTGGTGCGTGAAGTGGCGAACGGGTATGAAATTATCGCCGGCGAGCGCCGCTGGCGCGCAGCGCAGCTCGCCGGACTCGCCGAAGTGCCGGTGCTGCTGCGCGAGGTGGCCGACCATGCCGTGGCCGCGATGGCGCTGATCGAGAATATCCAGCGCGAAGACCTCAACGCCATCGACGAAGCGCACGGCCTGCAACGCCTGATCCAGGAATTCGGTATGACGCACGATGCCGTGGCGCAGTCGGTCGGCAAGTCGCGCGCCGCCGTTTCCAACCTGTTGCGCCTGCTCAACCTGTCGCGCCCGGTGCAGGACATGCTGGTCGCCGGGCTGATCGAAATGGGCCATGCGCGCGCGCTGCTGCCGCTGCATGCCGGCGCCCAGCGCGAACTCGCGCATGAAATCGAAACCCGCGGCCTGTCGGTACGCGAGGTCGAGCGCCGGGTGGCGCGCCTCAAGGAAGCGCCCGCAGCACCAGCCAGGCAAGCCGCATCGCGCGACACGCTGCGGCTGGAGGAGGCGCTGGCCGACGCGTTGGGCATGACCGCGCACGTCCAGACCAACAGCAAGGGCAGCGGCAGGCTCACGCTGCATTTTGGCAGCGCGGATGAACTGGATGGCCTGCTGCAGCGACTGGGTATCAAGCTGTAAACGAAATCGGAGAGGCCGGGGCGGCAATGTTGGCTATACAACACGGCCGACCCTGGAAAAAGTGCCATCAGCCTGCTTGATGATTGCATAGACCCCCCTAATTCTTGTATCATCTCCGGCTAATGTTTACCGGCCTGACTACCGGCGCCCAACGGGTGGCCATGGCGCAAGCAGTCCTGGCGCCCGTTGCAGCCTTGATGGGCGCGGGGTTTGCCGGGGTCGATGCGGGAGTGGCGGCGCTGTATGGCGCGCTGGCAGGCTTGCTGGTCAGCTTGGTGCTGGTCTGGCGAGAGCGGGAATCAATCAGGCACCCGGAATGGGATCAGCATCGGTTGCTCAGGCAGTTCATGCGAACCGGGATTGAGCGATTGCTGGTTTTGGCGGGTTTGCTGTTTGTGGGCCTCGGGGTATTGAAATTGATGCCCTTGCCGTTGCTGAGGCATAACCGAGGTTGGTTTTGAATTGGCTGACCAAACGCGCCCATTCAAAACTCACTTATTGAATTTGACCACTATGGCAACGGAATACGCTTCCTCGGGCGAATACATCAAGCATCACCTGCAAAACCTGACCTACGGCCAGCATGCGGATGGCACTTGGGGCTTTGCCCACGGCGCAGCAGAAGCAAAAGCCATGGGCTTCTGGGCGATCAACGTCGACAGCATGCTGTTTTCGATCGGGCTCGGCGCGCTGTTCCTGTTCTTCTTCCGCATGGCGGCCAAAAAAGCCAGCGTCGGGGTTCCGGCCGGTTTGCAGAACTTCGTCGAGTGGATCATCGAGTTCATCGATCATTCCGTTCGCGGCTCCTTTTCGCACAAAAACGCCATGGTGGCGCCGCTCGCGCTGACCGTGTTCGTCTGGGTGTTCCTGATGAACGCGATGGACCTGATTCCGGTTGACTGGCTGCCCTATGCGGCCACCATGGCGGGCGTGCCGTACCTGAAAGTGGTGCCGTCGACCGACCCCAACATCACCTTTGGCATGTCGCTGTCGATCTTCTTTCTGGTGCTGTACTACAGCATCAAGATGAAAGGCGCGGGCGGTTTCTTCTCCGAGCTGGCGTTCCAGCCCTTCCCCAAATTCCTGTTCCCGGTCAATCTGCTGCTCGAAGGCGTAGGCCTGATCGCCAAACCGATTTCGCTCGCCCTGCGGCTGTTCGGCAACATGTACGCCGGCGAGATGATCTTCATCCTGATTGCGCTGATGTTCGGCGGCAGCTGGATGCTGGCGCTGTTCGGCGGCGTCTTGCAGTGGGGTTGGGCGGTGTTCCATATCCTGATCATCACGCTGCAGGCTTTCATCTTCATGACGTTGACCATCGTGTATCTGGATATGGCGCATGCCGAGCATCATTAAATAATTCTGGTTCTTTTGTTTTAACTTTAATTTTTTATCTTAGGAGCAACAAATGGAAATGACTCAAGCCGTGCTGTTCATCGCTGGTGCATTGATGATGGGCCTGGGCGCACTCGGCGCTGCCGTGGGTATCGGCATCCTCGGCGGCCGCTTCCTCGAAGGCGCTGCCCGTCAGCCCGAACTGATCCCGATGCTGCGTACCCAGTTCTTCATCGTCATGGGTCTGGTTGACGCCGTGCCGATGATCGCTGTCGGTCTGGCCATGTACGTTCTGTTTGCCGTTGCCGGTTAATTCACAGGCCGGTTTTTGTTTTACCCGGAACTTGTCTAATTCCCCAATAAAGGTGCGGATATGAATTTCAACGCAACTTTGATCGGCCAGTCCATCACGTTCATCTTCTTCGTGTGGTTCTGCATGAAGTTCGTGTGGCCTCCGATCATGAATGCGCTCGAAACGCGCAAGAAACAAATTGCCGATGGCCTGGCTGCCGGCGATCGCGGCAAGCACGAGTTGGCGCTGGCGGCTAAAAAAGCCAGTGAAAACCTGCGCGATGCCAAGTCGCAAGCGGGTGAAGTGATTGCCCAGGCTGAAAAGCGCGCTGCACAAATCGTCGATGAGGCGAAAAGCGCGGCCAAGGAAGAAGGCGATCGTCAAATTGCTGCGGCCCAGGCGACGATAGACCAGGAAGCCAACCGTGCGCGCGAAGGTCTGCGCGAACAGGTTGCTGCACTGGCTGTGGCTGGCGCGGAAAAAATCCTGCGCCGCGAAGTCAATGCGCAAACGCATGCTGACCTGCTGGGCCAGCTGAAAGCCGAGCTGTAAGCCATGAGCGAACTGTCTACCCTGGCACGTCCCTATGCCGATGCGGTTTTCCGCATGGCGCAGGGAGAAAACGACCTGGCGGCTTGGTCGTCGCGCGTCGCAACGCTGGCCGCGATTGTCTCCGACGACCTGGCAGCACGCCTGATTGCCGATCCCGCAGTGTCTGCGGATCGCGTGGCCGATCTGATTATCGATGTGGCCGGCCCGAGCCTGGGCGAGCGCGGTGGAAATTTCGTCAAAGTGCTGGCCGCAAACGGCCGCTTGACCGTGTTGCCCGAGATCAGTGCGCAGTTTGAATCGCTGAAAGCCAACGCGGAAAGCACCGTTGAGGCAACGATTACCAGCGCGCAGGAGCTGACGCAAGCGCAGCTCGACGAACTGGTGGCTGGACTGAAAGCCCGGTTCAATCGCGCGGTGACGGTGCAGGTTGCAGTCGATGCCGGGCTGATCGGCGGCGCGGTGATTGCAATCGGCGACCAGGTGATAGACGGCTCGGTGAAAGGGCGCTTGCAGCGCATGTCTTTTGCCCTGCAGGGATAACGCGGCTTAGGCTAATTTAGTACTCATATTTATCGGAACCTCACGGTTCGGAGAACACACAATGCAATTGAATCCAAGCGAAATCAGCGAACTGATTAAAGCCAAGATCGAAAACTTCGGTGTTGCAAGCGAAATGCGCACCCAGGGAACGATCGTGTCCGTCACCGACGGTATTGTCCGCATTCATGGGTTGTCCGACGTGATGTCGGGTGAAATGATCGAAATGCCGGGCAACACCTTCGGCGTGGCGTTGAACCTCGAGCGCGACTCGGTCGGCGCCGTGATCCTGGGCGACTACGAACACATCAAGGAAGGCGACGTCGCCAAGTGCACCGGCCGC
>NCIF01000204.1 GCA_002256785.1 Hydrogenophilales bacterium 17-61-9 | reverse complement strand
GGCAAGCTCAGGCAAGGTAGCCAATGTTCCGGTGACGACGCGCTGTGTAGGCAATGTCCCCTGCTGGATGATCGCAGCCGGCGTACTCTGGTCGAGACCGTGCTTGACCAAGGCTTCACACAATAGCGGCAGCCCCTTCAACCCCATGTAAATCACGATGGTCTGGTCATGACGCGCAATGCCATCCCAGTTCATGTTGAAAGTATTGTCCTTGAGATGCCCGGTCACGAATGCAACAGACTGTGCATAGTCACGGTGAGTCAAGGGTATACCGGCATACGAAGCTACGCCGGCAGCTGCTGTAATGCCTGGCACCACCTGGAATGGCACGCCATGCTCGACCAGCGTTTCGATTTCCTCTCCGCCGCGGCCGAAGATGAACGGATCGCCCCCCTTGAGACGCAGGGTCCGCTTGCCTTCTTTTGCCAGGCGAACCAGCAACAGGTTGATTTCCTCTTGCGGCACGGCATGGTCATCGCGTTCCTTGCCCACGTATATCCGCTCGGCGTCACGCCGGCACATGTCCAGAATCGGCTGAGAAACCAGCCGATCATGCACGATCACGTCTGCTTGCTGCATCAATCGAAGCGCACGGAAAGTCAGCAGATCAGGATTGCCTGGACCGGCTCCCACCAGATAAACCTCACCGCGACTGATGTCGTGGGTTGCCGCATCCGAGATCAGGGCTTCGAGCTGCTTTTCCGCTTCCACATCGCGACCGGAAAACACCATTTCCGCCACAGGAGATAAAAACACCTTTTCCCAGAAAGCTCGCCGCTGATCGGGTTTGATGGCGATGCGAACGCGGTCTTTCCATTTAGATGCCAAAGCGCCTAGTCGACCATAAGCAGCAGGAACCAGTGTTTCCAGACGTGCTCGCAACATGCGAGCCAGAACGGGTGACTCGCCGCCGCTGGATACGGCAATCATGATCGGCGACCGGTCGATAATCGACGGCAGTATGAAACTGCATAGTTCGGGCTTGTCTGCGACGTTTACCGGGATTTGACTGGAACGCGCCGCCTCGGAAATAACCTTGGCTCGAGCCAGATCCTCTTCCACCACGATAACGGCATCTTTGCCGTCAAGAAGCGAAGGTTGAAAGGTGTCGGCGACGCGGTTGACCCGCTCTGCGTTTGGCAAGCGTGCCCATGCCTCGTGAAGTTCAGATCCGGCAACATCCACATGGGCGCCAGCGCGCAAAAACAATTCTGCCTTGCGCGCGGCCGCTTCCGACCCGCCAACAACCAGACACTGG
The DNA here is from genome assembly GCA_002256785.1 of Hydrogenophilales bacterium 17-61-9. GTDB lineage: Bacteria > Pseudomonadota > Gammaproteobacteria > Burkholderiales > Thiobacillaceae > Thiobacillus. The sequence continues at coordinate 1,674 of NCIF01000204.1, read as the reverse complement.
CGATCCCGCAAATCGAGGAAAATGGGCAAATAATTCATGGCTTACTCGGTCGGTGAGGACTCAATAGTCTCTTCTGCTGAATAAGGCGGGATGAAAATAAAACGCAAATCGCCCGGCTGCATTTCGACGAAGTCCAATGTAACCCCCTGAAGATAAGGCGTGCTTGATGCTGCGATCAACAACTGGATACCATTTACAACAACATGCTCGTCAGCCTCACGCTCGGTATCGAAACCCATACCGTAATTCACGGCACCATCATCTTCCTGATAAGCGGCAACGCGCAGGATAAGATCAAAAACATCAGGATTGTTGTTGGCAACGCGAATCTGGGCAGCCGCACTGTCAGTAATTTTGATCATTGAAACACCTCTTGATTAAGTGGCCTCATGCGCCTTGTGCGCACGAACCTGTTGTAGAAACGGCCCAATCCAGCCGCGAGCACCTGAACCCCGGCGATGGACATAACCTGCAAGCAGGTTATGTAATTGGTAGCCATCATGATGTCCATCAATTCCATGGCCACGTTTGACGTCGTAAGCGTATATGGAGTCAGCAGGCAGGTTTTCCAAGCTTGAATAATGAAATTCATGCGCTGGGATGTTTTCGCGTTCCTGCCATTTATCATTGCCGGTGGGATGCAGAATGGCATAACCACGCCCTACTGGCCGTTCATGCATAACCGTGTCTCCCGGCACAAGTCCAACCATCTGCCGAGTTTGCCCTTTCCAGTTAAGACTTCGGGACAAATACATCAACCCGCCGCACTCGGCGTAAGTCGGTAGCCCATTCGATATCGCTTGCCGGATCTGGGAGCGCAACGACTCGTTCGATTCAAGCTGATCCATAAAGACCTCCGGAAAGCCCCCCCCGATAATCAAGCCGTCCAGCAGGGGAAGATTCGGTTCTTTCAAGGTATCAATGTGAATCAACTCTACATTGGCAGCCAGCAAGCTATCGATGTCTTCGCTGTAATAAAAACCGAACGCCTGATCGTAAGCGATACCTATCCTTAGACGCTTGCCCGAACCTAGGCTCACTGGTTCAATAGGTAAAGTGCAAGCCGACGCTCCATCAGCAATTGCCAAGAATCGATCCAAGTCGACTTGATCGGCTACTCGCCGCCCAACATGATCAATACGTTTGAGCGCAGCATTTTGCTCATTTGCTGGAACCAGCCCCAGATGACGCTCTGATATGTGCATGCTTGCGTCATGCTGTACCGCGCCAATCACATCAAGATCCGTGTAATGCTCGATTACGGCACGTAATTTAGATTCATGCCGGCTTCCACCAAGATTGTTGAGGATCACTCCGGCAATATTGATTTCAGGATCAAAGGCCTGATACCCCAAGATCAATGGCGCAACGCCTCGCGTCATGCCTCGCGCATCGATAACAAGAACCACAGGCGTACCCAGTAACTTGGCCAAGGCAGCATTACTGTTGCTGCCATCAAGATCAAGACCGTCGTACAGACCCTTGTTACCCTCTATCAAGCTAATTCGATTAATGCAGGACGCTTTGAAAAATAGTGTCTCGATTTCAGCACGAGTCATCATGTGAAAGTCGAGGTTGAAACAAGGTCGTTCGGCTGCCATCCCCAACCACAAAGGGTCAATGTAATCAGGCCCCTTTTTGAAGGGCTGGACAGTATGGCCAAGTTTGGATAGG
>NCIF01000027.1:22006-25067 GCA_002256785.1 Hydrogenophilales bacterium 17-61-9 | reverse complement strand
AATTGCGCGAGGCGCTCCATCGGGGTCAGTTCAAACGCCTGTTGCCCGCGATTCCAGGCGGAAACCATGAGCTGGCCTTGATAATCCGAGTCGATCAGCCCGACCAGATTGCCCAGCACAATGCCATGCTTATGCCCCAGTCCCGAGCGCGGCAGAATCAGCGCGGCATAGCCAGGGTCGGCCAGATGGATGGCCAGGCCAACAGGAATCAGCCGGGTTTCGCCGGGCTGCAGCAGGATGGGCGCATCGATACAGGCGCGCAGATCGAGGCCGGCGGAGCCCGTTGTCGCGTAATGCGGCAGCTGATCGCGCAGGCGGGTGTCGAGAATTTTCACATCCATCTTCATATTCGTCGGGATTTCGTCAGTTCAACAGGGTTGCAAGGTGGCGGATCAGGTGTCGCGCCTGGGTGAGCTTGTTTGCACGCGGCAGCGGGTGCTGGCCCCGGTCGTCGAACAACACCAGTTCGGCCGTGTCCTGCCCCAGCGTGTCCTGTGCAAGATTGCCCGCCAATAGCGGCAGTTTTTTACGGGTGCGCTTGGCTTCGGCGTATTCTGCCAAGCGCTCGGTCTCAGCGGCAAACCCCACGCAAAACGGCGGATCAGGCAGGGCGGCGACTTCCGCCAGGATATCGGGGTTGGCGACCAGCTGCAGTGTCAGGCTGTCTGTGCTTTTTTTGATTTTCTGTTTCGCGCGGCTAGCCACCCGGTAATCGGCCACGGCCGCGACGGAAATGAATACGTCAGCGGGCAGCTCCGCCATGACGGCCTTCTGCATGTCTGTCGCACCCATGACATCGATACGGCGCACCCCAACCGGCGTTGGCAAACAGGTCGGACCCGAGACCAGACAGACTTCCGCGCCCGCTTCCGCCGCCGCCTGCGCCACGGCGTAGCCCATCTTGCCCGAGCTCAGGTTGGTCAGTCCGCGAACCGGGTCGATTGCCTCGAAGGTCGAGCCTGCCGTGATCAGCACACGCTTGCCCGCCAACGCACCCAGGCCCAGCATGCCGGGCAGCGCATTCAGAATATCAGCAGGCTCCAGCATGCGCCCCAGACCGACTTCACCGCAGGCCTGTTCGCCCGCAGCCGGCCCCAATACGCTCAAGCCGTCCGCATGCAGTTGCGTCAGATTGCGCTGGGTTGCCGTAGCCGCCCACATCTCCCGGTTCATCGCCGGCGCAATGGCGAGCCGGCAGGTGCGCGCCAGACACAAGGTCGTCAGCAAATCGTCAGCCCGCCCCTGCGCCAGCCTGGCCATAAAGTCGGCGGAAGCCGGCGCGACCAGCAACAGATCGGCATCGCGCGAAAGATGGATATGCGCCATGCCGTCCCCGCTGGCCGCATCCCGCATGGATGTCAACACAGGCTTGCCGGACAGGGCCTGAAACGTAAGCGGCGTCACGAACTGCTGCGCGGCCATCGTCATCGCCACCTGCACGTCAGCACCGGCCTTGACCAGCAGACGACACAGTTCAGCCGCCTTATAAGCGGCAATGCCTCCTGTTACGCCCAGAATGATTTTTTTGTTCGTCAGCGACACGGACTCGATTCCTACGCGGCTTTCCATGACAATAAGCGACATTCTACGGGAGGGGAGCAGGCATGGCGATCCGCGACTGGCCGGAAGACGCGCGTCCGCGCGAAAAACTGCTGAAACGAGGCGCTGCCTCTTTGACCGACGCCGAACTGGTCGCCGTTTTCCTTCGCACCGGCATGGTCGGCAAGAGCGCGGTTGACCTCGGTCGCGACCTGATCGAACGGTTTGGCGGCCTTGGCGGCTTGTGCCGCGCCGACAAAACGTCGGCTTGCGCCGCGCCAGGCGTCGGCGAAGCCAAATACGCCCTGCTCCAGGCGGTGATGGAAATGGCGCGCCGCACCCTGGCCGAAGACATGCAGGCGGGCGATGCGCTGGCGTCGCCCCACGCCGTGCGCGATTATTTACGGCTGATTCTGCGCGGCAAGGAATATGAGGTGTTCTGCTGCGTCTATCTCGACGCGCAAAACCGGGTGATCGCCGTGGAAGAGCTGTTTCGCGGCACCCTGACGCAAACCAGCGTCTACCCGCGCGAGATCATCAAGCGCGCGCTGACGCATAACGCCGCCGCACTGATTCTGGCGCACAACCACCCGAGCGGGGTGGCCGAACCCAGCCAGGCCGACCGCACCCTCACCCGGAAACTGGCGGATGCGCTGGCGCTGGTGGACGTGCGCGTACTCGACCATTTTATCGTGGCGGGCGCGTCCTCATTGTCGTTCATGGAAGCGGGCCAGTTATAGGTCGCCGCGAAACTTGCCTCATGCCTGAAGGCTGTGGTATAAATCGCGGTTCTCGGGTTGGCTCGTTAGCCTTCCCTGACCGGATAACCTATCAACTTTGGAGCAGTGTCATGGCTCGCGTATGTGTCGTTACGGGCAAAAAGCCCATGGTCGGAAACAACGTTTCCCACGCCAACAATAGAACCAAGCGTCGTTTTCTACCCAACCTGCAATACCGCCGGTTTTGGGTTGAAAGCGAAAACCGCTGGATTCGTCTGCGTTTGTCCACTGCCGCGCTGCGCACGATCGACAAGAACGGCATCGATGCTGTTCTGGTCGACCTGCGTGCCAACGGCATTGCTGTCTAAGGAGCTGAACCATGGCTAAAGGCGGACGCGAAAAGATCAAGCTGGAGTCCACCGCGGGCACCGGTCACTTCTACACCACCACCAAAAACAAAAAGACCATGCCCGAGAAAATGGAGATCAGCAAATTCGATCCCAAGGCTCGCAAGCATGTGATGTACAAGGAAACCAAGCTGAAGTAATTCAGCTGGCCCCAATAAAAAACCCGCCGATTGGCGGGTTTTTTATTGGGGCTGACGTATACCGCTTTACTTTAAAGCGTTAAACATCCCGCAAACAACAAGCGGCCCGAAGGCCGCCTTGTGACGCAAGCGGAAGGCTCCCGCACTAAGCGTAGCAGCGCAGGCGCACCGAAAACTCTTGCAGCGATTTGATGCCGCTGTCCTCGGCGCGTTTGCACCAGGCTTGCAATTGCTCCAGCAACTGCTCGCGCGTTGC
>NCIF01000027.1:0-21930 GCA_002256785.1 Hydrogenophilales bacterium 17-61-9 | reverse complement strand
GGTGTTCAGGCGCTCGCTCTTGCCCAGCAGCGTGTCCAGTTCGGCTTTGTCGGCCGCCGCCAGCTCGGCGGGTTCCTGATGCAGCCATTGACGGAAGCTATTCAGATTCCAGCTTTGCGGCAGGCTGGCATTCGCCTTGAGCTTGGCGATCTCAGCCGCGCTTTCGGCACGCACACCTTTCACGAAGCGCGTCATCACATCATAGCGATGCGTAATGATCGCCTGCAGGGAATCCAGGTCGCACAGCGGTTTGGCCGCTTGCCATTTTACGGTGGGCGCCAGCTTGCGGACGGTGGCCAGGCCAGCATAGGTCATCAGCTTGATGTAGAGCCAGCCGATGTCGAACTCATACCACTTGTTCGACAGGCGCGCCGAGGTGCCGTAAGCGTGATGGTTGTTATGCAGCTCTTCGCCGCCGATCAGGATGCCCCACGGGAACACGTTGGTGCTGGCATCTTCGCAGGCGAAGTTGCGGTAGCCCCAATAGTGGCCGATGCCATTGATGATGCCGGCCGCGGTAACCGGAATCCATGCCATTTGCACCGCCCAGATGGTCAGGCCGATCGGCCCGAACAGGACGAGATTGATCGCCATCATCAGCCAGATGCCGGCGGCCGAGTGACGGCTGTAAACATTGCGCTCCATCCAGTCGTCGGGCGTGCCGTGGCCGTATTTTTCCAGCGTCTCGGCCACTTTGGCCTCGGCGCGATACAGCTCGGAACCCCGCCAGAAGACGGTTTTGATGCCGCGCGTCTGCGGGCTGTGCGGGTCGTCGACGGTTTCGCATTTGGCGTGGTGCTTGCGGTGGATGGCAACCCATTCCTTGGTGACCATGCCGGAGGTGAGCCACAACCAGAAACGGAAGAAGTGACTGACGATGGGGTGCAGGTCGACGGCGCGATGCGCCTGCGAACGATGCAGAAATATAGTGACGGCGGCGATGGTGATGTGGGTGAGCGCCAGCGCTGCCACCACATAACCCCACCAGGGAAGATCCAACAAGCCTAATTGCATGGTTTTTGATTCCTAAAACAGGACAAAGTCATCAGCTAATTTACGGACAAACCCCATAAAAATCAAGGCTTATTCAAAGTTAAATTTTCCGGCGGGGCCCAGTGCACCACCCGCTGCGGGAAGGGGATTTCGATGCCTGCCGCCTTAAAGCGTCGCCAGATCCCCCAGTTGATGTCCGAGCGCAAATTGTTCAGGCCTTCACCGGCATCCCGAATCCATACCGCGAGTTCCAGCGAGACGCCATTATCCGCAAACTCGCGCAGCAAAACCTTGGGCGGATTGTCGGGATCGTCGAGGATGACCCGGCCGTGCTCATGGGCGGCCTCAAGCATCAAGGCTTCGACCTGTTCCAGGTTGGAGTCATATGAAACCTGAATCGGCAATGCAACCCGCACATTGGGCCTGGACAAGGAATGGTTGATCACCGTCTGCGTGATCAGGCTCTCGTTGGGGACGATGCTTTCGGTGCCGTCCAGCGCCCGCAACAGGGTGTAGCGCGTGTTGATCTGGCTGACCTGGCCGTATTTGTTGTCCACCGTGATCAGATCGCCGATGCGCACCGAGCGATCGAGCAGGATGATGAAACCGGAAATGTAGTTGCTAGCGACTTTTTGCAGACCAAATCCGATCCCCACGCCGAGCGCGCCGCCGAACACCGACAATACGGTGAGGTCGATCCCCACCGCCGGCAGCGCCGCCAGCACGGCCAGGATCAGAAACAGGGTACGCGCCGCCTTGGAAAGCGCCATGCGCAGCGACAGGTTCATCCGGGCGATGCCCATCAGCCGGGTTTCGACCATACGCGCCAGGGTCAGCGCGGCAATCACCGCCACCACGATCACCGCCGCCGCCTGGAACAGCAGCCACAGCGAGAAACGATTGCCGCCCGACTGGAACGACAGCGCTTCCATCGCCGCATGGATGCGCGGCAGCAAACCGGTGATGTGCAGCGCGAACGCACCCCAGATCAGCCAGGCGGCGGTGCGCTCCCACAGCCTGAGCGACTCGCGCGGCTCGAACACATAGCGCAGCGCATACACCGCCAGCCGCACGCCTGCCAGCGCCAGCAGCAGGGGAACCGCCAGATTCAGCAGATGCGTCTTGTCCAGCCAGATGCCCGCCATGTCGCGCCCGACCAGCAGCGCCAGCAGCATGAACAGCGGGAAGCCCACCCGGCGCATGCCCGCGCGCCCGGCCGACCACGGCGAGTCCGTCTTCTCGATATAGGGCTTCGCCAGCCGCATCGCGCCCCAAGCCGCCAGCGCGCACGCCGCCAGCACGCCCAGTTGCCACAGCAGGACGATGTCCTGACCGTCTTCGGCGAGACGCGTCAGAAGATTGTCGAAAGGGATTGTTTGAGCCAAGGTCAGAAGTTGTGGGTCAGTTGCGCGGAGAGGATATCGACCGAGGCTTCGTATTTTCCGTTCAAAACAACCCCCGATTCATTCCGGTTTGGAATTCGTGCATCCTTGACGAACAGATGCGCGTAGCCAAAGTCGAGCGAACTCTTGTCAGACAGGCGGTACTGCGCGCCGACAGCCAGCCAGGTTCGGCTTTGATCCGGAATACGCACAGTCCGGTAAATATCGTTGGACACAGGCGTTTCGTCATACGCCACACCACCGCGTACAGTCAATTTGTCATTCATGCGGTAGTTGGCGCCCACAGAATAGCGATAGCTGTCTTTCCAGTTTTCTTCGGTGGCAGTTCCGAACGTTGAGCCATCTGATTTGCGCAATACCCGAAGTTCATCAAAATCACTCCAGCCGGTCCAGGTAATATCCGCCAGCAACTCCAGTTTATTGTTCAGCTTGTACAAAACGGACAGAGATGCACTGTCTGGCAAGGTCACGCTCGCCGTGGCGGGAATTGGGGAAGGTGATACACCAGCGACGTTTCCATCCAGTTTTTGATCCACTTCTGAGCGATAAGCCAAGCCGATGCGCGTGGCTGGGTTTAACTGCCACAACGCGCCCAGATTGAAGCCCCAACCAAAATCATCACCCTTGACCGTCAGTAACCCTGCCGTCGGCGCCGCTCCTGTTCGTGATGTCAAGGTGGCCTCTGCGTATTGCACACTCAAGCCCGCCCCCAGCGACAAAGTCGGACTGACCTTCAACGCTATGGATGGATTGAGGTTGATGGTTTTCATTTCGGATTTAACCCCCTGGGTGCGGCCCGCCCAGGTGCTGTCGTATTCGGTTTTCAGGCCGAATGGCGCGTTCATGCCCACGCCGACATGAATGTCGGGCGTCAGGCGATAGGCGATGTAAGCATTCGGCACAATCGCAAGGCCGCCCGCATCGCCGCCGTCCCCGCCCCCTATGTTGGAACTGCCGCTGAACTCCGCCTGCGGCTTGATCAAATGCCCGGCCATCACCACCTGGCGGTCGGGCAGCATCGTCATGCCGGCTGGATTAAAGAAAATCGTGCTGGCGTCCGCGGCGACGGCGGCCTGGCCTGCATAGGCATTGCCGAGGCCACTGGCGTTCTGCTCGATCAGCGCAAAACCGGCGGCCTGGGTCAGGCCCGCCATGCCGGCCAGGGTCAGGCCGAGCGTCAAACGATTAAAAGCAAATGAGGTCATGTGTCTCTCCTTGTTTTTTTAAATGCTTGACGCGCGAAATCAGCATACATCGCCTCGACCGCCGCGCGATAACGATCGGGCGCCTGGCTGCGTTTGACTTTGAGGGCGGCCGTCAGCAGCCCGCCTCCACGGTCCGGGGCAGCGCTCCAGGTGCAAACGCCGTATCTGAGCATAGTCCGGAAAATGCCTGAAGTGTGCCGCCACGCGCTGAGCGATCAATTTGATCGCCTTGGCGTCGCGAAAAATCAGGATCGAAGGTCGCAACGCTCATATCAGATCATCAGGCTGAAAAAACACCCCGTTCAAACTGCACGGCCTGCAGCGGGTCAAGCGGCTGTCTTGACTAGAACCGCCGCAAAAAAGCCGTCCGTGCCATGCATTGAAGGCGACATTTTAAGCATGGGGCCGGTGTCGAGGTCGATCTTGCCCTGCGCCAATATTTCGTTCACCGGCAACAGGGTAAAGCCGCCTTCAGCCAGCAAGGTCTCGACGACGGCCTCATTTTCTTCGCTCAACAGACTGCATGTTGCATAGACCAGCCGGCCGCCGGGTTTCAACAGCCTGGCCGCCGAACGCAAAATGGCTGCCTGTTTTTGCGTCAGTTCTGCCACGGACTCGGGCGACTGACGGAATTTCAGGTCGGGATTGCGGCGAACGGTACCCAGCCCGGAACACGGCGCATCCACCAGCACGCGGTCGAGCTTGCCGGCCAGCCGCTTCACCCGCGTGTCGTTCTCGGAAGCCAGCAACTGGGGCATCACGTTGGACAAACCCGAGCGCGCCAGTCGCGGCTTCATCTTGACCAGTCGCTTTTCGGCCACATCGAATGCGTACAGGCGGCCGCTCGATGCCATCATCGCGCCGATGGCAAGGGTTTTACCCCCCGCCCCCGCGCAAAAATCGCACACCATTTCGCTCCAGGGCGCGGCCCAGCGCGAGGATGTCGGCCTCGCTCATCGACGGCTGCAATTTCCCGATCACCCAGTCGGGCAGATCGGCTGCGATGCCCAGCGGCAAGTCTTCTGTTTTAGCGTTGCGGATATGGTCGATCAGCTCGGGTTTGGCGAACTGCTCCAGCACCGCACCGCTCATGCCGCGCACCTTGATCAGCCAGGCAATCACCAGCGTGCGCGGATTAGCGGCCGGCACCACCACCGACAGATAGCGATAGCGCCGCAGCACGCCGAATACGGCTTCAGCGACGAATGCGCGGTCATGCGGCCCGAGCTTCTTGTGGTCGCGGAAAAATGCCGACAGCTCGGCATCAGCCGGGCGTTTGAAATCCAGCACCAGGTCAAGCGCCTGGGTGGCAAGTTGCAGTAGCGGTGGAGTCAGTTCCATGGGGGCGATTCAGGCAAGTTGAAAACAGCAAGGACGTGGATGGCTTAGTCGTCTTCGCCGAGTTCGGGGTCCCAGCCTTTTTTGCGCGCCTCTTCCACCGCCATTTGATACAAAGCGGTGTGCCGCGCTTGCAGTTCGGGCGGCAGGCGGCTGGGCAGGTTCATGTATTTATCCCATTCGGCCTCGATCTTTTCCATCAGCACTTGCATGCGGCCCAGATCCCAGCCCGCGCAGTCTTCGGTTTCGGGCAAAAATCCGAACAGCCAGGCATCCAGCACAACGCGTCCCATCATGGTGATCCCATGCTTGTCATGGTGGAATCCGGCGTAGGTCATTTTGGGGTTGGTCATGGCTGCTAAGGGTGTCTGTCTGAGTGTTGCGTTGCTGGAGGCGGTGCAAGGGTCGCGTAAACGACGGGGTGGATACGCGCATACCGGCAATGCCCATGCGCAACCTGCAAGGATACCATCAAGCTCATCCTGCAAGGGTCTTTTGCGGATGCCCCGTCAAGCACACGTTCAGCCCGAGCGCGCGTGAACCTGCCATTCGCGCCAGATGGCCACCGACACCGCGAGCAGCACCGGCCCCAGAAACAGGCCAATCAGGCCGAAAGCATTGATGCCGCCGAGCACACCCAGAAACACCAGCAAAAACGGAATCCGCGTCGGCCCGCTGATGACCAGCGGGCGGATCAGGTTATCGACCCAGCTCACCACCAGCGCCCCCCACAAAAACAGGCCCAGCGCGGCCTGGGTTTCGCCATGCGCCAAGAGGCTCAGCGACAGCCCGATCCACACCACCGGGCCGACGAAAGGAATCAGCGACACCAGCGCGGTGATCGCGCCCCACAATGCCGGCGCGTCAATCCCCGCCGCCCAGTAGCCCAGCCCGGCGAGCACGCCCTGCGCCAGCGCGGTCAGTACAATACCGAACACCACGGCACGTACCGTCACACCGACCGACTGAATATAGCCGCGCGCGGCTTCGCCCAGCCAGCGCGTGGCCACCCCGCGAAACTGCGCCAGCACGCTGTCGCCGTGGCGATACAGAAAGAACAGCGCGAACACCGCCAGGCCGAATTTCGCCGCGTTGCGCCCGACGCCGCCGGCCAGTGCTTTCAGCGAAGCGGTATCGGTCAGACCGAGGACGCCGACCTGCGCGCGCAGCCATGCCGGATCGGCCTCCACGCGCTGGTATTGCGCGGCAATCCATTCGCCGCCCGGCCAGGCGCGCACGGCGGCGGGCAGCGGCGGCAGGCCTTGAGCCATCAGCTGTTTAAACGTCGTCGCCGCCGCCGCCGCATCCACCGCCACGGTGAACATCACCCACAGCAGCGGCAGCAACAAGGTCGCCGCCACCCCCAGCGTCATCAGCAACGCGACGAGGTTATGGCGTTCGGGCAGGCGATGGAGCAGCCGCTGATGGAGCGGCCAGGTGACATACGCAAGAATCCCCGCCCAGGCCAGCGAAGCGAAAAAAGGCGACAACACCCAGAAGGTGAGCCCGAAAATGAGGATCAGAAACGCGAACGCCGCGACACGGCGAGCGAGTGGGGAGTCAATGTTGAGCGGCATTCGACTAGCTTACCGGATGCGCGCCTTGCCGTGTGGCGTGAGCCGGACAACGCGCCAGCCGGCGTACGCCGATCCGCTCAAGACGCGCCTGCCCACTGATAAGCCAACGCGCCGATCACGACCAGTGCGACAGTGGCCCAGCCCAGACGGTCGACATAACGGTGCAACACCGCTTCCATGCGCGCGCCGCCCCAGGCCATCAGCCCAGCAACCAGAAAGAAGCGCGCGCCGCGCCCGACCAGCGAGGCCAGGGTGAAAGGCAGCAACGCCATCGACAGGGCGCCGGCGGCAATGGTGAAGACTTTGTAGGGAATCGGCGAAAATCCGGCGATGAACACCGCCCAGAAACCCCAGCGGCCAAACCAGTCCACCGCGACCTCGTAGCTCGCCCAGTATTTTGTCGTGTGCAGCCATGGCTCGATGGCATCGAAGGCGAAGTAGCCGATCGCGTAGCCGAACAGGCCGCCCGCCACCGAGGCCAGCGTCGTGATGAGCGCGAAGCGCCAGGCCCGCGACGGATTGGCGAGGCTCATCGGCGCGAGCATCACGTCGGGCGGAAGCGGGAAGAACGACGACTCGGCGAAGCTCATTCCGCCCAGGTACCACGGCGCATGACGGTGCCGCGACCAGCGCATGGCCCGGGCGTAAAGGGCGGAAAATAGCTTCATGGGTGGCCTTCAGGCTGATCAGGCGCCGCGCACCACGGCCATGACGCGGCCCATGTCGAGGATGGCTTTCTGCTGTTCAGGGTTCATTGCGGGTTCTCCCATTTGATCTGGAATTCGATTTCTTCCGACCCGCCTTCGCGTTCGTGTTCGATATTGCAGACCGCCCGCACCGGCACCGAGATTCTTTCACCCGCGATCTGGATGTCAAAGCGTTCGCCCTGTTCGAGCGCATCGGCTAAGCGCCGCAACTTCGCAATGAAATCGGGCAGGGGGTAGGTTTTTTCGACATCGCGTTCAGGATTGCGGTTCATGCGTGCCCTTTCAAGGCCTCGGCGAGCTTCAGCCCGGCGAGTTCGCGGATCGAGCGCGCCAGGTAGTACAACACCGCCATCATGATCAGCATCGACGGCAGCGCGATCATGGGATAGCTCAACAGGGTCAGGCGCCCCAGCTCCTCGTTGAAGGCGGGGGTGCCGGCCGGGCTGACGACGATCCAGGTGGCGAGTACGTAATTCATCGCCGCGGAGAAAAAGAAGGAGCCGCCCAGCATCCAGGTGGCCGCTTTCAGGCGGGCGTCGAAGGCGTCACCGGTGCCGCGCTGGCTGAGGCTCTGCTGTATCCGCTCGACGTTCATCAGCGCCGGGCTGAACAGCAGCACCCGCACCAGCGGCTTGCTGGTGTAAGCGGAGACGACCACGGCCAGCCCGATCAAGCCCGGGATTGCCGCTTCCTTGATCGCCAGCCATTGCGTGTCCAGTTGCAGCAGGCCGATGCCGCCGGTGAGCAGGATGCTGACCAGGCCCAGCGCGGCGAACAGGTTGAGCTTGCGCCGCATCAGCAAATCGCGCGCGCCCCAGGCCAGCGGGAAAACCAGCGCCAGCAGCAACGCATAGACGGCGCCCAGATTCTCCGGACCGGAAAGCTTCATCAGGATCAGCGAGGGAATGATCAGCGTGATCAGCAGTTCGATCAGCATATTGGGCTTGGCGGTATCGGTCATGGTTTGCATTTCAGTTCCTGACGACGGAATTGCCCTCGCTGACCCAGCGGGGGACGCCATTACGCACGGTGTAGACTTGCGTATAGCCTTTGTCCGCCAGTTCGCGCGCCAGCTTGTCGGTGCGGTTGCCGGTGCGGCAGATCAGCACGACCGGATCGTTCTTGCCCACCTCGGCGGCAAAGCGCGGCGCGAATTCGGGATTCACCCGCCCGCCTGCATCGACGTAGGTCAGCTTGCGGCTGCCTTCCACCACCCCGGTCGCACGCCATTCATCCGGCCGGCGGATGTCGTACAGCGGCACGCCTTGCGCCAGCAAGGTTTTCAACTCGGCGTTGTCGACGCGGGTGTAAGGCGGCTCGGCGCAACCGCCGAGGCCGGTCGCGAGCAGCACGACGCCGAGCAGACGCAGCATCAATCCGCCCTCTTGCGCGTGGCGATCAGGCTGGCGATCACGCTCGACCCGATCAGCACCGCGACGATGGCCAGCGAAGCGCCAACCGGCACGTGATACCACGGCATGATGAGCATCTTGGCGCCAATGAAGGTGAGCACCATGGCCAGGCCGTATTTCAGCAGATGGAAGCGGTCCGCCACGTCGGCCAGCAGGAAGTACAGCGCGCGCAGGCCCATGATGGCGAAGATGTTGGAGGTGAAGACGATGAAGGGATCGGTGGTGATGGCGAAAATGGCCGGGATCGAATCCACCGCGAACACCAGGTCGGTGACCTCGATCAGGATCAGCACCAGGAACAGCGGCGTGAAATAGCGCACGCCGTCCTTCATCACGCTGAATTTCTCGCCGTGATCGCCCTCGGCGATGCGCAGGTGTTTGCGCGCAAACTTCAGCACCGGGTTTTTCGTCAGGTCGGGCTCTTTTTCCGCCATCACCAGCATGCGCATGCCGGTGACGACCAGGAAGGCGCCGAAGAGATAGAGCACCCAGCTGAACTCCTGCACCACCCAGGCGCCGGCCAGGATCATGACAGCGCGCATGACGATGGCGCCGAGCACGCCGTAGATCAGCACCCGGCGCTGGAATTCGGGCGCGACATGGAAGGACGCGAAGATCAAGAGGAAGATGAACACGTTGTCCACCGACAGCGACTTCTCGATCAGATAGCCGGTGAGGAATTCCAGCGCCTTGCGGTCGGCGATCTCCGCGCCCGCCGTGCCGGTCAAATACCACCACAGGCCGGCGTTGAACGTGAGCGCCAGACTGACCCAGACCAGCGACCAGGTGGCCGCCTCCTTGACGCTGACCTTGTGCGCCTTCCTGCCGCCGAATACGAACAGGTCGAGCGCCAGCATCACCAGCACAAAGGCGATGAAGGCGGCCCACATCCAGGGTTCGCCGATGGAAATCGTACTATTCATCCGAGTGTTCAACTTTTAAAAATATGCGCAACCCTTCCCCATCAGAGCAATGGGGGGCAACCCTGCATCGCGCCGCCAGACACGGTCCGCTTGACGATCAACACGTCAAGCGGACCGGAATGGGCAGACGCGGAACCGGCTTACTGCACCGCGCGCAGCGCAGCGATACGCTCTTCCAGCGGCGGATGCGTCATGAACAGACGCTTGATGCCGGACGCCCCGCCCCCGCTGATGCCGAAGGCCGCCATTTTTTCCGGCAGCGGCGCCGGGTGCAGGCTGTTCAGGCGCTCCAGCGCAGCGATCATGTTTTGCTGTCCGGCCAGGCTGGCGCCGCCGCGGTCGGCACGGAATTCGCGCTTGCGCGAAAACCACATGACAATGATCGATGCGAGCACGCCCAGCACCAGTTCGGCAATGATCATGGTGATGAAAAAAGCCGGGCCGCCGCTCCGTTCGCTCTTGAACACCAGCTTGTCGACGGTATGGCCGATCACGCGCGAAAGGAACATCACAAAGGTGTTCACCACGCCCTGGATCAGCGCCAGCGTCACCATGTCGCCGTTGGCGATATGGGCGATTTCGTGTCCCAGCACCGCTTCGGCCTCGGGGCGCGTCATCTGCTGCAGCAACCCGGACGATACGGCGACCAGCGAACTGTTCCTGGTCATGCCGGTGGCAAAGGCGTTCACCTGGGGCGAATCGAAAATGCCGACTTCCGGCATCCCGATACCGGCATCCGCCGCGTATTTGCGGACGGTGTCGACCAGCCAGAATTCGCTCGAGTTCGACGGCGTCTCGATCACCCGCACGCCCATCGACTTCTTGGCCATCCACTTCGAAATCGCCAGCGAAATGAACGAACCGCCGAAGCCCATCACCGCGGCAAAAATCAGCAGCGAGGTCAGGTTCAGGCCTTGCGCAGTGAGGTAGGGCTCGACGCCCAGCACGCGCATGGTGAGCGACAGCACCAGCACGATGGCCATGTTGGTGGCGAGGAATAAAACAATACGTTTCATGGTGTTCTCCTTTGCATACCCGGATCGCGTTGCGGGCGCCGACTCAAATGCCGGGCGCACGCCTTTTCATAGACATCCAGCAGAATACAGACTAATAAGAAACAATAAAATTCGATTTTTATACTGCTATTGTTCGATATTATCGATCTGACACCACGCCATGCTCAACTACAAGCATCTGCATTACTTCCGCACCGTCGCCAAGACCGGCGCCATCAACAAGGCTGCCGAGAAACTGCACCTCGCGCCGCAGACCCTGTCCGGCCAGATCAGCACCTTCGAGGCGCGCATGGGTGTGACGCTGTTCCGCCGCAGCGGACGCCGGCTCGAATTGACCGACGCCGGCCGCACGGCGCTGACCTACGCCGACGAAATTTTCCATGTCGGCGCCGAACTTGAGGAAGCCTTGCAAAACCGCCTCTCGACGCGCGTGCATCCCTTTCGCGTCGGCATCGCCGACGTGGTGCCCAAAACCATCGCCTACCAGCTGCTGGCGCCCGCGCTCACGCTGGCCGAACCGGTCAAGCTGGTGTGCAAGGAAGACCGGCTGGAGCAGCTGGCCGCCGAGCTCTCGATCCACCGGCTCGACATGGTGCTGGCCGACCGCCCGCTGCCCTCCACCATGGACATCAAGGGCTACAGCCACCCGCTGGGCGAATGCGGCATTGCGTTTCTGGCGGCGCGGGCGGTCGCCGCATCGCTCGGGCCGGATTTCCCCGTCAACCTGCACGGCGCGCCGCTGCTGATTCCGGGCGAGGACAGCGCGTTACGGGTGCAGCTGTTGCGCTGGCTCGAACGGCGCGACATCCAGCCCACTATCGTCGGCGAATTCGACGACAGCGCACTGATGAGCGCCTTCGGCCAAGCGGGCGCGGGCGTATTTCCGGTGCCGCTCACCACCTTGCAGGACGTGATGCGGCAATACGACGTGGTCGAAGCGGGACAGACGCAGGATATCCGCGAACGGTTTTTCGCCATTTCGGTGGAGCGGCGGCTGAGTCACCCGGCGGTGCTGGCGGTGAGCGAGGCGGCGCGGCTCAGGTTTCAGCCGCCGGGCCCGAATTGACCGCGTCCAGCCACCGACCCGCTTCGGCCGGCGTCATGATCTGGAAATGGGGCGCGCAGCGACGACGTAATTTGAGCAGGGCGCGGTCCTTGCTGACCAATCCATGGGCGTGCGATACGGCCGCCAACGCAAGAAACTTCTGGTCGTCTGGGTCGCTGCAAAGCGGCATACGACTCCACACGGGCTTCAGCCCGTAATGGATCGGAGTCCCCCTGTGGGGCATTTCCACCGGTGCTGCAACGGTTTCAACCATCAGCGACATGGCCCGATAACGTTCAAGTATCGCCGCCTGCCTTGCAGGGTCCAATGCAAACTCAGGGTAAGCCAACACGCGCCGCAACTCCTCTTGGGTTTGCCGGGTGGCGACGCAGCACACTCGCCCGCTTTGCAACGCGGCCAGAATCGGCCGGGCGTACACGTCCTCAAAGTGCAGCAGGTCGAGCACCACATTGGTGTCGAGCACCAGCAGGGGCTTACTCAATATCGGCATGCTCGGCGATGAATTCGCGCACCCAGTGCTCCGGCCTGGCGCTGGCAAACCGTCCGACGATTTCGCCCTTGACGAACAGCAGCACGGTGGGAAAGCCGCGCAGGCCGTAGCGCCCGGCAAGCTTCATGTTGGCGCCTTCGTCGACCTCGACCTTGGCCATGCGAATGTTGCCGGCGTGATGCGCGATCACGCGCTCGAGCACCGGCGTCAGCGCGCGGCAGGGCGGACACCAGTCGGCCCAGAAGTCCACCAGGATGGGCAGCGTATGCGAGGCTTCGATCACGTCGCGCTCGAAGTGCTCCAGATGGGTGTCGAATATCAGCCTGGGCGCGTGTGCTGCGGGTATATCAGTCATGAATGTGCAGATCGGATGGGGATTAAAGGGCTGGCTTACTTCGGATCGATGCCCAGTTTTTTCAGCTTGCGCCACAAGGATACGCGATCGATGCCCAGCAATTTCGCTGCCTGCGTTCGGTTGCCCTCGGCCAGTTTCAATACATGCTGGATGTGCTCGGCTTCCTGCGATTCAAGTGTGACGGGGGTGGCCGCCATCTGCGGCTTGAACACCCGCACGGTCAGCGAACCCAGACTTTGCGGCAGGTGTTCGACGTCCAGGCTTTCGCCTTGCGCCAGCGCCACGCCACGCTCGATGAAATTGGATAACTCGCGGATGTTGCCGGGGTAATCGTAGTCAGCCAGCCGCTGCATGGCTTCGGGCGTGATTTCCTGCACATTGCGGTCCATCATCGCGGCATATTTGCGCAACAGGTAATAGGCCAGCAACGGAATGTCATCGCGGCGCTCGCGCAACGGCGGCAGGGTCAGGGTCACCACGTTCAACCGGAAATACAGGTCGTTGCGCATCCGCCCGTCGTCGACTGCCGCCTTCAGGTCGCGATTGCTGGCGGCCACGACACGCACATCCACCTTGACCGGATTGACCGACCCCACCCGCAGCAGCTCGCGCTCCTGCAACACGCGCAGCAGTTTGATCTGCATCGACAGCGGCAACTCGGCTACCTCGTCGAGAAACAGCGTGCCGCCCCCGGCCGCCTCGAACAGGCCGATCTTAGAACCGAGCGCGCCGGTAAAGGCGCCCTTCTCGTGGCCAAACAATTCGTTTGCGGCCAGGTCTTCGTGCAGCGCACCGCAGTTGAATGCCACAAACGGACCCTGCGCACGCTGACTGTTCTGATGAACGAATCGCGCCAGCAATTCCTTGCCGGTGCCCGATTCGCCCTGTATCACCACGCTGCAATCGGTGCCGGCAATCTGCCGTGCCGTTTCCAGCAAGCGTTGCATCCCCAGGTCCTGGGTGATGATCGTGGTCTGGCTCGACAACTGTTCGATGCGCAGTTTGAGCGCGCTGTTTTCGCGGCGGATCCGGCGCACCTCCAGCGCGCCGCGCACCACCTCACGCGCTTCGGCCAGCCGGAAAGGTTTGGCGATGTAGTGATAGGCGCCCGCCTTCATCGCATCCACGGCGGAATCGAGCGTGGCATGGCCGGTAATCATGATCACCGGCACCTCCGGCGTGGCGGCGCGGATGTGCGCCAGCACTTCCATGCCGTCGATGCCGGGCATGCGCAAATCGGTCAGCACCAGATCGAACGCGGCGCCTTGCATGGCAGCCAGCCCCGCCTCGCCGCTCTTGCAGGCGGTGACGGCATAGCCCTCGCGTTCGAACACGTGACGCAGGTTGGACAGCGCAATGGCTTCATCGTCGATCAGCAGGATGTGCGGCGCGGTCTCAGTGTTCATGTTGTCTCCTGTGCGTCGTTCAGGGGCAGCCAGATCGAAAACCGCGTGCCGCCTTGCGGGCGATTTTCCACCGCGATGCAGCCGTTATGTTCGCTGATGATTTCCTCGACCAGATACAAGCCCAGGCCCGTGCCGTCGCCCGCCGAATGCGTCGTAAAAAAGGGATTGAATATCTGCACCAGATTTTCAGGTGCAATGCCCGGGCCGTTGTCGTCGATCTGGATGTACAGCACATTTTCTGCCTTGCTCACCGGCTCCACTTCACCCACCAGATGGTCCGTATGCCTGGGCATCGAATCCTTCCAGGTGGATTCCACGGCGCTGACCGCAATGTGGGTGGCGCCTGCGTCAGACGCATTCTTGAGCAGGTTGATGAACACCTGATGCATGCGGTCGCGGTCTGCCCACAATGCGCGTTCGGGCGCATACCCGACGCACACCTCCACCCCGCGAGGCAACTGCCGGTTGACCAGCGCGAGCGACGCCTGTATCAACCCAGCCACGCTGTTAGCCTGCCAATTCAGTTTGGGCTGGCGCACGCTATCGAGCAGGCGCCGCACGATGCGTCGGGCACGCTCGGCTTCCCCGTCAATCTGCGTCATCCATTCGCGGCGCAGCTCCGGGGCCACCGAATCGCCGTCCTCAACCAGCAATTGCACTGAAGTCGAAATATTGGAAAGCGGATTATTCAGTTCGTGTGCCACGCCTGAAACCAGCACGCCCAGTGCGGCGGCTTTTTCATGGTGACGCAATTGATTCTGCTGCACCCGCAGGCGATTCAGCATGGTATTGAAATGATGCACAAAGGACTGGATTTCCTGATCCTTCGACGGCAGCGTCAGCTGCTGATCGTGGCCGTCGGCCACTCCATCCAGTTGCGATTCCAGTTCCCGAAGCGGCCGGACCACCTGCCGCACCAGAAAAAATGCGCTGCCAATTCCCAGCAGCAGTACGGTCACGAACACCGCCAGCAAGGTTCGGCCCGCCACGTGCACGGCCTCGGCCAGCACCGCGCGCTCCCGTCGGCTGAAATTTTCCGCCAGGCTCGACAGTTCGTGTCCCGATGCGCGGATTCTTATCTGCTGGTCCGACCGCGCTCGCACTGACAGCGAAGGGTACTGCAACACCTGCGCGCGATACTGCAACAGCAATTGCCTCACCCGGCCGAGCTCAGCGGGAGAGGCAATTTCGGCAAATGCCTGCTCACCCTCCCTGAGCGCGTCTTCGACCGCTTTCAATTGCACGATCAATTCATCGAGGCTGGCCGGATCGTTATAAAGAAACAGGTTTTTCTCGTCCCGCCGCACTTCCTGGCTGGCTTCGCGGAATGCGGTTACGGCCTCGCCCGCCACGATGCGCGTCTTCAGGTAATACAGGTCGGCAAACACCACAAGGGCAAACACCAGCAACACGGCTTTGGAAAAGCCGTACGTGGTGAGAATTTTCCCGCGAAGACTCGGCATGACTGGATTGAACGTTGCGGCCACAGAAAGGTGTTGCACATTACAACACTGTTGCAAGCGCAGCGCAACGCAACGGCGGCCTGTGTTGCACAGCGTAACGCCACGGCCCCACCATGCAATCACAAGCCGTTGTTTTATATGGCATATAAAAGATGGCACGCTGGTTGCTTTACTACAATCATACTGACTTCCTTGATTGGACCCGACCATGATCAAACTGACCGCAGAAATCAAACGCATCCTGAACGCGCTGGCCTTTGCCCATGCAGGCGAATTTCTCAGCCTGCGTCAGAAATCGGCTTACCTGAACCCGCAGGCGGGCGCTGCGGATGCCATCCAGGCCATGACGCCGGCGCCTGCCCAAGCCGCCAGCGATCATCGGCAGGTCGCGCTCTACATGGGCAGCGAGTTGCCGGCCGACATGATGCATTACGTTGTGCAAACCTGCGGTCGCCTCAAACATGGCCTGACCGTGCTGACGTTTCAATCCGACAGCGTGGCGAGTGCATTGCTCAGCCCCTACGCGGACGAACTGGCAACGGCCGGCATCCCCATGAAAACCATGCTTCTGACCGGCGATCCGGTTTCCGGACTGGCGCGCTACCTGCGTCGCCACCCCGAAGTGGCCTTTCTGGCCTGCAAGGAAACCGGCTACCTGGGCCGCAGCTTCCTGAACGGCACGCAACCGCAGGACGTGCTGCCGGTGCCGGTGGTGCTGGTCGCCACCCACGAAACAGGCGCTCAGAGCGGCGCATCGACCCAGCCCAGGCAAGTCGGCGAAGCCGAACGCGCCGCCTGAGGCGCAAGCGCGCACAAGAGCTCACCCGGCTGGATCGGGTGAGCTCTTGTGGCGTGACGTAAGCCGATTAAAACGAGAACCGGGCCGAAGAGAATGATTCCCCACCGGCTTCGAGGCTGTTTTCTCAAGCCGCTGCCTTAAAATGGGCCGATTGCGCATTGCCGCCCCCAATTGAACCCCTTTCACACTCGTACCATGCCGACACGCCTTTTTCCCTTCCTGCGCTGGTTCCCCCTGCAACGCGACACCCTGCGCGCCGACCTGATCGCAGGCATCACCGTGGCCATGATCCTGGTGCCGCAAAGCATGGCATACGCCGCACTGGCCGGCCTGCCGGTCGTATACGGCCTGTATGCCTCGTTCCTGCCGGTCATCATCGCGTCGATGTGGGGCGCCTCCCGCTTCCTGCACACCGGCCCGGTCGCGCTGCTGTCGCTGATGTCGGCCGCCGCGATTGAACCCCTGGCCAGCCGCGGCAGCGACGAGTTCATCCAGTTGTCGCTATTGCTGGCGCTGATGGTGGGCGTATTGCGGCTGGCGCTGGGCCTGTTCCGCATGGGCGTGCTGATCAATCTGGCTTCCCATCCGGTGATTCTGGGCTTCACCAACGCAGCGGCGCTGATCATCGGTTTGTCGCTGGTGAACAGCTTTATCAATGTACCGATGCCGCGCTCGGACACGTTCCTGTTCGACTTGTGGCAGGTCGTCCAGCAATTACCGCTGGCGCACTGGCCGACTATCGCGTTCGGTGTCGGCACGCTCATCCTGCTGTCGCTACTGAAGCGCTTCTACCCCAAGCTGCCGGGGGTGTTGATCGTGGTCGTGATCGGCACGCTGGCGAGCGCTGCCGTCGGTTTCGAACAGACCGGGCAGGCGACGCTGGATCAGATCGAAGCCCCCGCGGCACGCGCCGCCTTCGAAAAATTCGCCGCCACCGAAGCCGCGCTCAAGCAGGTGAAACAAGCGCAGGGCGAGAACAGTCTCAAGCTGAAGACGGTCGGCAAAACCGAACAGCACGATTACAGCCTTGAAGCTGAAGCGTTGCAGCTGTCGGGGCAGGAAAAAAGCCTCAAGAAAAGCCTGTACGGCCAGCGCGTCGCCGCCTACCAGTTTGCGCTGATGCCGGTGCAGCTGGACGGCGACCGCATCGCGTACCGCGCCGCTACGGACCCAAGCCTGCTCAACCCCGCCTGGCGACTGACCGGCTTCAAGGATGGCAAGCTCCATCTCGCCAGCGGCGGCCAGGTGGTCGGCGCCATCCCCAGCGGCGTGCCCGGTTTCAATCTGCCGCCGCTGGATTTTGGCGTGATGTCCGGCCTGTTTGCCACTGCCTTCATCATGGCGATGATCGGCTTCATGGAAGCCACCTCGATTTCGCGCGCGCTGGCCGCCAAAACCCGGGAAAAACTCGATCCCAACCAGGAACTGATCGGCCAGGGCCTGGCCAACATCGTCGGCAGTTTTTTCCAGTCCTACGTGGTGAGCGGCTCGTTTTCGCGCTCGGCGGTGGCGGCAAGGGTGGGCGCGAGAAGCGGTTTTTACGCCGTCGTCAGTGCGTTCGGCGTGCTGCTGGTGATGCTGTTTTTCACCGGCTACCTGTATCACCTGCCGCAACCGGTGCTCGCCGCCATCGTCATGAGCGCGGTCTTCGGCCTGCTCGACTTCAAATCCATGCTGCACGCCTGGAATGTGCGGCGCGCCGATGGCGTGATCGGCATCGTCACCTTCATCACCACGCTGATCATGGCGCCGCAGCTGGCCGACGGCGTGCTGGTCGGCGTCGTGCTCACCATCCTGCTGTTCCTGGCCGGCACCATGAGTCCGCGCAGCGAAGTCATGGGCCGCACGTCCGACGGCGTCCTCGCGGGCGCCGCCACCCACGACCTGGCCCCGATCAGTGAAAACTACGTGGTCTTGCGGTTTGATGCCTCACTGGTATTCATCAACGCCGCCTACTTCGAACAAGCCGTGCTCAAGGCGCTCAGCCAGTTCCCGCACGCGCGTGCGCTGCTCGTGCTCGGCAACAGCATCAACCGCATCGACGCCACCGGCGAGGAGAAACTGCGCGCGCTGGCGCGCGACCTGAAGGCTGCCGGCGTCACGCTGATGCTGGCCGGCCTGAAAAAACCCGTACTTGAGGCACTCGATCGCGCAGGCCTGGACAAAGCAATCGGCCCGGAGAATCTCTTTCCCAGCAAAGACATCGCCATACGGGCGCTTGACGCGCGCTTTGCGTCTGCCGAGGCCAAACCAGCCGCCTGAGCCCTGGCTGGCCTGTTGTCCGAGGCTATCCATGGCCGGGGCCGTTGCGCGTGCCGGATGAAGGGCTTTGTCTACCGGGTCCGCGCTCATCCCGACATTCCCCGCGTCTCGTGACCCCCTGCCTCCAGAACCCGGCTGCGATCGTTCCCGCACGCACTCAAATAATATACATACGTCTTCTATTATAATATTATGTGTTTATTATTCACATAACCTGGTCGGTTCATGATTGCCCTGCTGGAGGCGCATCGCGCGGGTTTGCTGCGACGGGAACACTGGTTGCCGAACATCCTCTCCGGCGCGATTGTCGGCGTGGTGGCGCTGCCGCTGGCCATGGCTTTTGCCATTGCCAGCGGGGCCAAACCCGAGCAGGGACTTTATACCGCCATCGTCGCCGGGCTGCTGGTCTCGATCCTGGGCGGCACCCGCCTCCAGATCGCGGGGCCAACCGGTGCGTTCATCGTCATTCTCGCGGGCGTCACGGCCGAACACGGCATTGCCGGGCTGCAACTCGCCACCCTGATGGCCGGCATGATTCTGCTGCTGCTGGGCGTGGCCCGCCTAGGCAGCATCATCAAATATATTCCCGACCCCGTCATTGTCGGTTTCACCGCCGGCATTGCAGTGATTATCTGGGTCAGCCAGTGGAAAGACTTTTTTGGCCTGGCTGCGACGACAAGCGCGCATTTCCACGAAAAAGCCTGGCATCTGCTGCACGCGCTGCCCCAGCTTCACCTCATGACCACCGCCCTGGCCGTGTTATCGCTTCTCCTGGTGCTGTACACCACGAAGCTTCCCGGTTTGAAAAGGGTTCCGGGTCCGCTGGCTGCCCTGATCGTGGCCACGCTTGTCCAGGCCGGCCTCGATCTCCCCGGCGTGGCCACCCTCGGCAGCGCGTTCGGCAGCCTTCCTGCCGGGCTTCCCAGCCTGCAGTTCCCGCAATTCACGGCGAATCAGGTCATTCAGCTGATCGGTCCGGCGTTCACGATTGCCATGCTGGGGGCGATCGAATCCCTGCTCTCGGCCGTGGTAGCCGACGGCATGACAGGCACACGGCACAACTCCAACCAGGAACTGATAGGCCAGGGCATCGCCAATATCGTTACCCCCCTGTTTGGCGGCTTCGCGGCCACCGGCGCCATCGCGCGCACGGCCACCAATATCCGCAACGGCGGCACCAGCCCGCTGACCGGCATCGTCCATGCGGCAACGCTGGTGCTGGTCGTGCTGCTGCTGGCCCCGCTGGCGACACACATCCCCCTTGCCGCGCTCGCCGCCATCCTGTTTGTGGTGGCGTGGAACATGAGCGAGGCCGGCCACTTTGTGCGCATGGTCCGGCGCGCCCCGCGCGCCGATGTGGCGATCCTGCTGGTGACCTTTGCCCTCACGGTGTTTGCCGACCTGGTGGTGGCGGTCAATATCGGCGTCATCCTGGCGACGCTGCATTTCCTGCGGCGCATGGCCGCCAGCGTGGAAGTCGGCCAGGTCGCCGAAAAGGATTTGCTTAAAGAGTATGCCCATCTTGGCTTCGACAGCTTGCCGCACGATGTCATGGTCTACGCAGTCGAGGGGCCGTTTTTTTTCGGCGCGGTCGAGAATTTCGAGCGTGCGCTTGCCGGCACCCACAACGATCCCCGCCTGCTCATTCTGCGCCTGCGCCGCATGCCCTTTATCGACGCGACCGGGCTGCAGGCGCTGGAAGACGCCATCCGCGGCTTTCATGGACGCGGGGTCGAGGTGGTGTTATGCGGCGCCAATGCCCGGGTGCAAGGCAAGCTGTCGCGTTCGGGCATTCTCGACCTGGTCGGCCAGACCCATTATTTCAAAACCTGCGGCGAGGTGATCAGCCGCGAGCAGTTCAGACGCAAGCCTGAAGCATCCGGCAAGCACAGCGGGGGCTGAGCGTTATTTCCTGACTTGAACGGCGGGCCCGCTTGAATCGCCATACTGCACCCCATGCTGCGCCAGGTACTCGCGGATCATCTGGCGTACCACCTGGGAAGGCGTCAGATCCTGTTCTGCGCACAGGCGCTCGAAAGCCTTTTTCTTGGCGGGATCAATCAGAATCGTCAGTCGTGCGGTTTTATTTTCCATCGATACAGGCGGCGGGTTGTGACCCCGATTGTAACGGCAGCTACGGCCCGGTCTCCACTTGTGCCGATCCGGCCCCGCCCGAACCCGCGGCAGCGCGCTGCAACCGGTCGTTCGCAGCCATCCACTCCGCGCCATCCGGAGGGGTTTCGATCAGAATGCAAGCGCTTCCCAGCGCGTCGGCTTCACGCAGCCGCGTATACAAATCATGCCCATAGGCGGCCGCCTCGGCCGGCAGCCGCATCCAGCGGCAACTGACATTCGATTGGGGCGCATGCCGCGCCAGCACGACGACCGCGCCTGCTGCTGCAAGCCTGGCCGCCTCTGCTTCAAGCGCCTGCGGCGGCGCCAGGCGCAGCGGGGTAGCGGGCGCATAGTGCATCTCAAGGCTGCCGGGCGCCCTGGGGGCTTCGCCTGCAGGGGTGTCGTCCAGCTTGCCTAAGATTGCCTCCAGCATGGGCCGTGTCACTGCCCCCGGTCTCAGAATCCGGGGAAGGGGACTGCTCAGGTCGAGTATGGTTGACTCCAGCCCAACTGCGCATGGTCCGCCATCGATGACGGCCTCGATGCGGCCCTCCAGTTCGGCCAGCACATGGTCAACGCAGGTGGGACTGATACGCCCGAATCGATTCGCCGATGGCGCGGCAACACCGCTGCCAAATGCCTTCAACAATGCCAACGCAACCGGGTGCCCCGGCACCCGCAAGCCGATGGTATCAAGCCCACCGCTGGCAGCCTCCGCTACGCTAGAAACGCGCTTCAGAATCAAGGTGAGCGGGCCGGGCCAGAATTGTGCAGCCAGCTTCCAAGCCACTGGGGGAATGTCACGTGCCCACTGTGGCAGCTCATCTGCGGAAGCGATATGCACAATCAGCGGATGGTCGGCAGGCCGACCCTTGGCGACGAAAATTTTCGCCACCGCTGTATCGGTAACGGCATCTGCGCCTAAGCCATAAACGGTTTCTGTGGGGAAAGCGACCAGCCCGCCCGCACGCAAAATATCCGCCGCGCGCGCGATATCGGCAGGCTCGTCGCCAGCAAGACGAAGCGTCGAGCCACCGACATGCGGGGTCATGTCAGCCCTCCGTGACCCTGCGGGCTTGTTTATTGAGATTTTCGATGGCTTGCACGGCGGCGCGCTGGGCTTCCGCGGCCTCGGCCTCGGAACCCATCATGGTCAGGCGACCAAAATTACCGAAGGGTTTTACATCGACCAGGGTAATGTTGGCGGCTTTTTCCGCTTCGTTGGCGGCATAGACGGCGTAGCCCGCAGGCTCGACTTCGAGAATAAACATCGACTTGCCCGGCAGGATCATCGAGCCCTTGCGCAACTGGCGGTTGATGAGCGTGGTGTGATCCGGCGTCATGCCGCAGATGACTTCGTTCCAGTGGATTTTGCACGCCATGCGCGTGTCCATGGTGGT
>NCIF01000203.1 GCA_002256785.1 Hydrogenophilales bacterium 17-61-9 | reverse complement strand
ATGGGCCGCGGCCATGCCTGGCTCGATACCGGCACCCATGAATCGCTGCTGGAAGCGTCGATGTTCATCGAGACGATCGAAAAGCGTCAGGGTCTGAACATCGCCTGCCCGGAAGAAATCGCCTATCGTCAGAACTACATCACGGCAGAACAAGTGACCCGGCTGGCCGAGCCGCTGAAGAAGAATGCGTATGGGCAGTATCTGTTGAATATGCTGAACGAGCGGGTTTTCTGAGATGCAAGATCAGATAGAAGAGCCAAGATGCAAGTTACAAGGTACGGCGCCACAGCCGGCTTGCATCTTGAGTTTTGATTCTTGGGTCTATTAAAAATGAAAATCATCCAAACCTCTCTCCCCGGCGTGCTGCTGCTGGAACCCAAGGTATTCGGCGACGCGCGCGGTTTTTTTCTGGAAAGCTGGAACCGCCAGACCTTTGCCGATCTGGGACTCGACCTGGATTTTGTGCAGGACAACCATTCGCGTTCCAGCAAGGGCGTGCTGCGCGGCCTGCACTACCAGCTCAACGAACCGCAGGGCAAGCTGGTGCGGGTGGTGAGCGGGGCGGTGTTCGACGTGGCGGTGGATTTGCGCAAGTCTTCCCCGCATTTCGGCCAGTGGGTGGGCTACGAATTGTCGGCCGAGAACCAGCGCATGTTGTGGATTCCGCCGGGCTTTGCCCATGGGTTTCAGGTGCTGTCCGAAACGGCTGATTTCCTTTACAAGACCACGGCCTACTACGCGCAGCAGTGGGATCGTGGCGTGCGCTGGGACGACCCGGTCATCGGGGTGGAATGGCGACTCGATGGCGCGCCGACGCTGTCGGCCAAGGATCAGGTGTTGCCGCTGCTGCAGGACGCCGAGGCCTACCCATGACGACGCCTCCCCGCGACCCGTTCACCGCTCCCCGGATTCTTCTCACCGGCGCCAGAGGCCAGGTGGGCTGGGAGCTGCGCCGCACGCTCGCCAGTCTGGGCGAGGTGGTTGCGCTGGATTCCCGAACCCTGAATCTGGCCGACGCCGATGCGCTGCGTCGCACGCTGCGCGAGATTGCACCGGCCATCATCGTCAACCCGGCCGCGCATACGGCGGTGGACAAGGCCGAGAGCGAGCAGGAACTGGCGCATGCCGTCAACGCCATCGCTCCCGGCATCCTCGCCGAAGAGGCGGCGCGGCTTGACGCGCTGCTGGTGCATTACTCCACCGACTATGTGTTCAACGGCAGCGGCGACCAGGCTTGGCGTGAAGACGATGCCTGCGACCCGCTCAACGTCTACGGCGCGAGCAAGCTCGCCGGCGAGCGCGCGATTGCCGCCAGCGGCTGCCGCCATCTGATCTTCCGCACCTCGTGGGTGTATGGCGCGCGCGGCAGCAATTTCCTGCTCACCATGCGCCGCCTGATGCGCGAACGGCCCGAGCTGAAAATCGTCGTCGACCAGATCGGCGCGCCGACCTGGTGCCGCGATCTGGCCGAAGCCACCGCGCTGATCCTGAGCCAGGTGTCCGCGTGCGGCTTCGATCAATTGGGCGTGTATCACATGAGCAACGGCGGCGAGACCAGCTGGCATGGCTTTGCCGAGGCGATCCAGGCGCTCGATGAATTCGACGAAACCTGCGTGCCGGCCCGCTTGCTGCCGATCCCCAGCAGCGACTACCCGACCCCGGCCCGGCGACCGCTCAATTCGCGTTTGAATAACGACCGGCTGGCGCAGGCGTTCGGCTTGCGCCTGCAGGACTGGCGGGCGGCGCTGGCGCTGTGCATGGCAGAGAAGTAAGGCGTCTGCAATCACTGGATCTTATAATTGGACCGGGCTTGACATACCATAATTGGTATATACACAATACGGCATGTGGGCGATTGAAGAACACCGGCGTGTCGACAAGCAAGTCTCGGGAACTGTTCCTGTCGAGATACTGAAACGATACGAAAAGTGGAAAGACATTGTTCGTCTGTCCGGCCCTCAGGGTTTACGGGCGATCAAGGGCTTTCACGATGAGGCGCTGGCCGGGGAGTGGAAGGGCTGCCGTTCATCACGACTCGGTCTTCAGTGGCGGGTGATTTATCAGATCGTTGCGGACCGGGTCTTGATTCAGGTGATTCAAGTGACTGCCCACGATTATCGGAGGCCATGATATGAAGGAATTTCGCCCTGCCAAAAAACGCGTTGAAGTATCTGTTGGCGAGTCTGTTCGCATCCTGCGTGAGTTGCAGGAGTTGAGCCAGCGCCAGCTTTCAGAACTTACCGCCATTCCACAAGCTACCATTTCGGCTATCGAAAATGGGCGTGTCAATCTGGGGGTTGAGCGAGCCAAGGTGCTTGGTCGTGCTTTGCATTGCCATCCGGCTGTGTTGGTCTTCCCGGGTTGGGAAGTGGAACTTGAGTCTGCAGCATGAATTGCCATTGCCTTGATTGTGAGGACTCGAAATACGAGCCTGTTTGACGCAAGTTTTTGGCAGCAGAAGCCGCATAAGCTGGACATTGGCCAGTGGATCGCTTTGGGAGAAGATAAGTGAAAGTTTTACTGACCGGCGGTGCCGGCTATATCGGTTCGCACACTGCAGTGGAATGCCTGGCGGCGGGACACGAGGTGGTGGTGTTCGACAACCTGTCCAACAGCAGCGTGATGTCGCTCGACCGCGTGGCGCAGATCAGCGGCAAGCCGGTGGACTTTGTGCAGGGAGACATCCGTGACCGCGCGGCGCTGCGCCAGCTGTTCTCTGACTATGCGATCGATGCAGTGGTGCATTTTGCCGGGCTGAAGGCGGTGGGCGAGTCGGTGGAAAAACCTCTGCTGTACTACGACAACAATATCGCCGGCAGCATTGCACTGTTCGAGGTGATGGCCGAAGCGGGGGTGAAGGCGGTGGTGTTCTCGTCGTCGGCCACGGTCTACGGCGATCCGGCGACGGTGCCGATCACCGAGGACTTTCCGCTGTCGGCGACCAACCCCTACGGCCGTTCCAAGCTGTTCATCGAGGAAATCCTCGGC
>NCIF01000202.1 GCA_002256785.1 Hydrogenophilales bacterium 17-61-9 | reverse complement strand
CCCACCGGGTCTTTGCCGTCCATCAGGATGCCGTGTTTGTGCCGCAACGCGCGGTACCAGTATTCCAGACGCAGTTGCTTGCGGCCTTTGGCATGCTCCGCAAAGTCCCGCACCGTGCTGAAGAAGTGCGTGTCGTCGCGCAGGTCCAGCGGGAGCTGGTGCTGGGTGGCCACAGACCGCAGGCTTTGCAGCACTCGCCAGTCGCCGGGGGCAGTCAGAACCAGTGCGGCGGGCTGTAATTGCCTGATGGATTCGTTCAGTTGCAGAGCCAGGGTGCCGCGGTTGCCCTCATCGTCCAGACAGGTGTACTGCAGCGGCAGACCCCGTGCGCGCAGGTCCTGCGCAAAGTGGCGCATGGCGCTTAAAAATACCGTAATGCGCTGCTTGGCCGACCAGACATGCGTGGACTCTTGCGCCACCTCGGCCATCCACACCACGTCTTGCGTGGGGTCGAAATCCTGCAGTGCCGACGACTGCAGGTCGAGTTGATCGCCCAGCACGATAACCAGATGACGCACCGTTGCAGGCATGTTTTTGGGCAGGGACATTGCACTAGGCATTTTCAGGTTTATCGGGTTTTTTTGCGCGGCAGGCATCGGAGCAGTAAAGCACGGACTCCCAGTTCCTGCTCCAGGCTTTGCGCCAGGTCATGGTGCGTCCGCACAGGGCGCAGCGCTTGCTGGGCAGTGATTTTTTATTGCCTTTGAAATCGTTTTTCATGGAGTCAATAACGTTGCCTTGAGGCGCTGGTCATAGCTTTTTCGAGATACGACGGTACGGGTCTGAATTGCCAGTCAGTTCTGCTCAGGCGATGCTAATCTGGAAAACACGGCATGTATATTTTATGCAGGCTTCAAGGCATTCTGCGTCGTCAGGCCGAGAACCGGCCATCACCCCTGATCAGGCGCCACGGGTACGTCGTCCACCGGGCTGACAAGAACTTGTCACCGCTGGCGCAGGCATTCAAGGCATGCGTACTGGAACCCGGGAAACCGGCTCCGAGTCAAGCAATACGGCCTGCGCTTGTTGCCCGAACCGTTCGAACTGTACAACCCGCTGTTGTATGACCACGCGCGTGATCTGGAAGTGGAGTTGGCGATTGATTTCCGTGAAGCGGGGTGCGGGGTTTGGCAGGCATAAGCAGCAAAAAGGGGCACGGGTGGCCGAAGTGCTGCCGACGTATTTTTGGGTGAAAGTCTCAAAGCGGCCATGAAGAGACGGTCAGGGTGTTATATGTAGAAGACCGGTAGCTGATCCAAAGAAGCCCTCAATGTTTGAATTGGGGTCGCTCATTTAAATGGCTGCTGGTCAATCCAGCTATTCCAGTTAATGTGGCCGTCGTCGAACTCAACAGCCTTCAATATGACTAGCGCAACAAGTTGCCAGATATTGAATAGGTGATCATTCATATCGAGCTTTACTTCTGCCCCCTTTTCATCTTTGCCGGTAGCCATGAACTTGCTGTTATGAAAGAGCGCATTCCTAAGACAAGTGTATGTAGCCACTGCTCTGCGATTATCGCCAGAACTTTTTAGCTCCTGATGAACATCAAATCCATATTCAGGACGGGTGAGAAGTTTGTAGATCGGTATCGAGGAGTTTATAGATCGGTCTTCAGTTACAGACCGGGCATAGGATTCCAAGCCCGAATAGAGTAAAAAGTACGAGACTTCGACAAAAGGCTTGCGCTGACGAAACGTTTCAACGCATTTGAAGAACAAGATATTGAACTGTGTTTCTCCGCAGAACCGTTGATCCTGTAACCGTTCAAGAGCCTTCGAAATGAATAAGCTTCTGGAAGACCGAAAAAAGGCGTCTTCTCCGATGACCGCTCCACCACCATTACTTCTTCGGTGTGTCGTGATACTCGGTGAAAATTGGGCGAAGGAATCCTCGCTAGTCTGTTCTTCCGGTGAAGAGATCAATACATCGAGGCGTTCGACAAAGGACAGTACCGCTTCGAGATTGAAGAGGAGATCGCCGGATATCGACGTTGCCTTCAATATGGCAGTGAGTTGGTAACTGTCGAGATCCCTAGCCCATCGCTCGGCCTGCTGGTGGTCGCTAGTGCGCGGCTCGATCCTCAGACCGGGTAGATCGATTGGACAAGTGATCTGGTAACCGTAGATGCCGCAAACAACGTTCACTGGTAAGCCTCTAACAAATCCGTAGAAAAACCATCATTCCGCATCTTGTCCGGGCCGTCGGTGTATTAACACGCGCTAAGAAAATAAAAGGGGTCGGGTTCGGAATAAAATTTACCGCGAACCCATGGCCAACATTTTAGGCTTGAAACCAATTGGCATCTGTTTACAGATGGCTGCTCTCTGCCACTGAACAGTCTTTCAACGTACACGCATCAACCGGCTCTTCTGGGTCGACTTCAGACCACCGCATTTCCCACAAAACCGACTTACCGACCGAATTCAGATCAATGCCGAAAGGCCAAGACGGTTTATTTGGTAAGCGCCATGAATAGCTGTGGCAGCCGTTCTGGCAGCCGTTCGATGTGGTCGATGACGGTGAATTGGCGGCCGAAGATGTCGCCGACGTACTCATCGGCCTTGGGATCAAGACTGATGCAGTAGGAGAAGATACCCTGCTGATCGAGCTCCTTGACCGCTTGGCGCGTGTCCTCGATCAATAGGCGCTCGTCGTGGGTGTCGACGTCAGACGGCTTGCCGTCGGTGAGGATGAGCATGAGCTTCTTGTCGGCGGTGCGCGCGCCGAGATAGTGCGCGGCGTGGCGCATGGCGGCGCCCATGCGGGTGGAGTAGCCCGCTTCCATCGCGGCCAGCCGCGCTTTCACTTCGTCGTTGAAGTGTTCACCGTAGCCCTTGATATGAAGGTAGCGCACGTCGTGACGGGTGTTGGAATGGAAGCCGGCGATGGCGAACGAGTCGCCAAGCTTCTCGATCGCCCACGCCAGCAGCGACACCGCTTCCTGCGACAGTTCGAGGATGGTCTGGTCGCTGCCGCCCGCCTTTTC
>NCIF01000026.1 GCA_002256785.1 Hydrogenophilales bacterium 17-61-9 | reverse complement strand
GTTCTGCGATGGATCGTGTGATTTCAGTACGTTCGTCTTGTGTGAGGCGCATGGTTATCAACCGGTTAAGGCAATTTCTCTGAGGAAATCATCCTCGTTTTTTTCCAGCAGATTCGCGCCGCCTGTCCGCATGGCCTTCAGCAGAAAATGGGCACGCGGAACGCCGAGCCAGTTCGCGGCCATGCCCGACGACAAGCGACCCTCACGAAACGGGGAAATGCATCGGGAAATGGGGTGGGAAATGGGGGAAATGGGGTCAAACACCCTTATGCGCCGCCGGGCCATTGTCGGGACCACGTTACTCATGGGCTGATCCAGGGATTGAGTGTCGGGACACCTGTTGGCTTGAAGTCGGCCACATTGCGCGTGACGACTGTCATACCATGCACCAGTGCCGTCGCAGCGATCAGCCCGTCACGAACGGGGCGGGGGTCTGGCACATGGAGTCGGGCACTATGAAACGCGACCGCCGTATCGACGGCCAGGATACGGCCGCTGAAAGCCGGCAGGACGTGACCGTTCAGCCACGTCCGGAATATGGCGCCCTGCGCTGGGTCACGGCGTTCGGCCAGCAACACGCCCATCTCCAGTTCCTGGATTGAGATCACCGACAGATACAAATCGGCAGCATCCATGCTGTCGGCCCAATCCGCAACGCGACGATCCGCTTTTCCAAGACGGACTTTCCGCAACTCGGACACGACATTGGTGTCGAGCAAATACATCAGGAGAGATCCGCCGGTTGTGCGGGATCGCGCAATTGCGGGATATCAAGTTCAATGTCATCGATACCGGGCATCGCGAGTAGATCGGCGATCTTTGTACGTCCGCCAGTGATCTTCCGGTATTCCTCAAACGTCAGCAGGACATGCGCCGGCCGGCCGCGATCCGTGATGAACACCGGACCCGCCATCGCCGCTTTCTTTGCTTTGCTGGCGTCCTGGTTGAACTGGCGGCTGGAAAGGGTCGTGATGGTCATGGCACACCTCGTGCTTGTAGATATGTTTCTACATTAGCGTAAAGCATACACCCCGCGCAAGGGTATGTAGACACATATCTGCATAACAGGTTGGGCTATAGCCCAACCTGGCCTTGGCGGCTTGCCACCGGCAAGATACTTTTGAAAAGCCTGAAGCCGCCAGGGAGGCGCTGATTAATCCGTCTTTGCGAGGAGCGAAGCGACGCGGCAATCCAGACATGCCTGCTTAATCAATGCGCTGGATTGCCGCGCTTCGCTCACAATGACGGCAGTGTTTCCCTAGGTCAATTTCCAGATTTCGGCGTTGTATTCCTGCATGGTGCGATCGGTTGAAAAGAATCCGCTCGACGCGGTGTTGAGGATGCTCATGCGCGTCCAGTTTTGCTTGTCCTGCCAGGCCTGCGCCACCTTTTCCTGCGCCCCGACGTAGCTGCCGAAATCGGCGAGCACCATCCAGGGGTCGCGCGGATTCAGGAGCGCGTCCAGAATCATGCCGAAAATTCCCGGCTCCCACGGGTTGAAGTAACCGGACGCCAGGAGGTCGATCACTTCGCGCAGCGACGGATCGTTTTCCACATAGGACAGGGGCTGATAGGTCGGGCGCAACGCCTCAATCTCTTCCGCACGCAGCCCGAACAGAAAGAAGTTGTCCGCGCCCACGGCATCGAGAATTTCGATGTTGGCGCCGTCGTAGGTGCCAATCGTGATGGCGCCGTTCATCATGAACTTCATGTTGCCGGTGCCCGAGGCCTCCTTACCGGCTGTCGATATCTGCTCCGACAGGTCGGTTGCCGGCGCGATGATTTCCATGCTGGTCACCCGGTAGTTGGGCAGGAAAGCCACCTTGATGCGGCCATCGACTTCGGGATCGTTATTGATCACTTCGGCCACGTTGTTGATCAGCTTGACGATGCGCTTGGCGATCGCATACCCCGGCGCGGCCTTGCCGCCAATCAGTACGCAGCGGTCCGCCCAGCCTTCCAGGCGCCCATGCTTGACACGGTTGTAGAGGTGGATCACGTGCAGTACGTTCAGCAATTGCCGCTTGTATTCGTGGATGCGTTTAACCTGGACATCGAACAGGGCATCCGGATTGAATTCCACGCCGCACTTCACTTTGACCAGCTCGGCAAGGCGGCCTTTGTTGGCTCGTTTGGCCGCGTGCCACTGTGCGTGAAATTCGGTATTTGCAGGCGCGGCCAGCGGCTTGAGCTTTTCCAGCTGGGTCAGGTCGGCAATCCAGGTATCCCCGATCTTGCTGGTAATCAGTGCGCTCATGCCGGGATTGGCGTGCGCCACCCAGCGACGCGGAGTGACGCCGTTGGTCTTGTTGTTGAATTTATCCGGCCACAAGTCGACAAAGTCCCGAAACAGCCCTTCCTTCAGCAGCCGCGAGTGCAAAGCCGCTACGCCGTTGACCGAAAAGCTCCCCACAATGGCCAGCCACGCCATGCGCACCTGGCGCTCCCCGCCCTCCTCGATAATCGACATGCGACGCTGGCGATCCATGTTGCCGGGCCATTTCATCGACACCTCGCGCAGGAAGCGTGCGTTGATCTCGTAAATGATTTCCAGCGGCCGCGGCAGCAGGCGCTCGAACAGCGCGACCGGCCAGCGTTCCAGCGCTTCGGGCAGCAGCGTGTGGTTGGTGTAGGCCATGCAATGCGAGGTGATGGCCCAGGCCTGGTCCCACACCAGCCGGTGTTCGTCGAGCAGCAAACGCATCAGCTCGGCCACCGCGATGGTGGGGTGGGTGTCGTTCATCTGGAACACGTTAAGTTCGGCAAATTTCAGCAGGTCGTGATTGCCGGCCGAACGCCACTGCCGCAGCGCATCCTGCAGGCTGGCCGAGGCCAGAAAATACTGCTGGCGCAGCCGCAGCTCCTT
The DNA here is from genome assembly GCA_002256785.1 of Hydrogenophilales bacterium 17-61-9. GTDB lineage: Bacteria > Pseudomonadota > Gammaproteobacteria > Burkholderiales > Thiobacillaceae > Thiobacillus. The sequence continues at coordinate 19,143 of NCIF01000026.1, read as the reverse complement.
GCCATTTTCGCTGCTGTCGTTGGGGTACAGCACCATCGAGATGTGCTCGGCGTGGTTTTTTTCCTGCACCGCCTCGGTGTAGCTGCCGGCATTGAATTCATCGAGGTTGAACTCGTCGGTCGCTGCCGACTTCCATAGCCGCAACGTGTTCACGGCGTGGTTGCGATACCCCGATATCGGCATGTCGAAAGGAATGGCCAGCACATCGTTGGTATCGGCCCATCGCGCGCGGTCGATGCCTTCCTTGTCGTGGAAATGCTCGGTATGGCCGCCGAAAGGCACCCTGCAGGTAAATTCGGGGCGCTCGACTTCCCATGGGTTGCCGTCGCGCAGCCAGTGGTCGGTGTCTTCCATCTGGTAACCGTTTTCGATGCGCTGGCGGAACATGCCGTATTCGTAGTGCAGGCCATAGCCCATCACCGGCAGATTCAGGGTGGCGCAGCTGTCCATGAAACACGCGGCCAGCCGGCCCAGACCGCCATTGCCCAGCCCGGCGTCGGGTTCTTCTTCGGCCAGGTTTTCCAGCGTATGGCCAAATCGTTGCAGCGCCTCGCGCACCGGCTGGTCCAGCCCCAGATTCAACACGTGGTTGGACAACGCACGACCGATCAGAAACTCCAGCGACAGATAATAGGCACGCCGCTTGCCCGGCTGGTCGCGCGCGGTGTAGGAATTCATCCAGTCCGACATGATGCGGTCGCGCAGGGTCCAGGCCAGCGCCTGATAGGTGTAAACCGGCGGACATGCCTGCAAGCGCCCCATGTGGTAGAACCGATAGCGCTCCAGGTCCTGGCCGATTTTATCGGCGCTGGTCGGCAGCGAATCCATAAAGAATGAAGCCGCGCAATTTGCGTGATCAGGTGATATGGATGACATGGCTATCCTCGCTGACTGGAGTGGAATACAAGGCAAGGTAATGTCCGGCGCTGTCTGCCCAGCCGAACGACTGGCGCATGCCGGTTTGCTGCAACTTTCGCCACTGCGCAGGCTTGCGATACAAGGCAAGCGCACGACGTATCGTGTCCAGAAAGCTTGCCACATCGGGCGTGTCGAACACGAAACCATTGGCGCTGGCGTCTTTCAGGGTGGCCGTGTTTGCATCGACCACCGTGTCGGCCAAACCACCCGTCTTGAACACGATAGGCGGCGTGCCGTAATTCAGGCTGTACATCTGGTTCAGGCCGCAGGGCTCGAAGCGCGACGGCATCAGGAACATGTCCGCGCCGGCTTCGATCAGATGCGCCAGCGATTCGTCATAGCCGATCTCGACGAATATGCGATCCGGATGCTGCCTGGCCAGCCGCGCGAGTTTCTGCTCGTAGAGTGTCTGGCCACTACCCAGCAGTACAAAGCGTGCATCGGTTTCAAGCAGCAAAACGGGAATCGCGGCCAGCACCCAGTCGATGCCTTTTTGTTCGACCAGCCGTCCCACCAGCCCCAGCAGCGGCGCCTGCAGCACGGCATCGTCCGCCCGGGGCAGAAAATGCGCGATCAGGGCCTGCTTGTTGCGCCGCTTGCCCGGCAAAATACGCCCCGCCGAATAATGCGCGGGCAGATGCGTATCGGTGGAGGGGTTCCAGATTCCGGTATCGATGCCATTGAGAATGCCGTGCAGTTTGTATTGCCGGGAAAGCAGCAGGCCATCGAGTCCGTAGCCGAACTCGGGCGTGCATATCTCGGCCGCATAGGTGGGACTCACGGTGGCCACCGCATCGGCATAGACAATGCCGCCCTTCAGCATGGAAAACCCGCCGTGGAATTCCACGCTCTCAGGCGACCACCAGTGGCTCGGCAACTGCAAGCGCACAAAATCGCTGTGCGAAAAATAGCCGCCGTAGGCCAGGTTGTGGATCGTGAACACGGTTTTCGGGCGCGCCGGCTGGTCGGCCAGAAACGCGGCCACCAGACCTGTCTGCCAGTCGTTCGCATGGACCACCTCGGGCTGCCATCCCGTATCCAGCGCATCCAGCGCCAGCAGCGCCGCCACGCGCGCAAACACGGCAAAACGCTCGGCATTGTCGGGCCAATCCTGTCCGCTGGCACTGACATAGGGGCTGCCCGGACGGTCGAACAGCGGCGGACAATCGACCACCCACAGCGGAAAAGCGAAATCGGGATGGCGGGTTTCCAGAATACGCGCGCCGACAATGCCCTCGGCGCCGCGCACATCGAGCCAGCCGAGTATGCGCACCTGGTCCAACTGGCGTAACAGCGCGCGATAACCCGGAAGCAGCAGCCGGACATCCGCGCCACGCGCATGCAAGGCGTGGGGGAGGCTGTAAACCACATCGCCCAGCCCGCCGGTTTTAATCAGCGGATAGGCTTCGCTGGCTGCAAACAGAATTCTTTTTTCTCCGCGCTTCATTTTTTTCTAGGGGTCAGGGGTCAGGGGTCAGGGGTCAGGGTTTGTGCGGCCATGGCCGCGTATATTTCAAGGCGCGCAGCACAAAGCCCCCTGAATCCTGAATCCTAGCCCCTCGCTCTTCAACATGGTTTAAGGAAAATGGCGCCCAGCGGCGGGATGGTCACCTCGACCGACTGATTGAAGCCCATCCATACCAGGTTTTGCGGGAACAAGGGTGCGCCATTTCCGAGGTTGCCGCCCCCATAAAATGTCGAGTCGGTGTTCAGCACTTCGCACCAGGCTGCACCCGATGGCACGCCGATTCGGTAGGCGCGGCGCGGCACCGGGGTGAAATTAAACAACATCACCATGGGTGCTGCGTCGTCGCCTCCCTGTCGAATGAAACTGAGCACCGACTGATCGGCATCGTGGCAATCGATCCAGCGAAATCCGCGCGGCTCGAAGTCGAACGCATGCAACGCAGGCTCGTTGCGATACAGCCGGTTGAGATCGCGCAGCAGCATGCGTATGCTGTCATGGGCGGGAAACGCCAGCAGCGCCCAGTCGAGCTGGCCGGCTTCGTTCCACTCGTTCCACTGGCCGAATTCGCCGCCCATGAACAGCAGCTTTTTTCCGGGATGCGCATACTGCCAGGCATAAAACAGCCGCAAATTGGCAAAGCGCTGCCAGGCATCGCCCGGCATTTTGTCGAGCAGGCTTTTTTTCATGTGCACGACTTCGTCGTGCGACAGCGGCAGCACGAAGTTTTCGCTCCACGCATACATCTGGCTGAAAGTCAGCTGATTGTGCTGGTACTTGCGATAGATCGGCTCTTTTTCGATGTAGGCCAGGCTGTCGTTCATCCAGCCCATGTTCCACTTCATCGAGAAGCCCAGTCCGCCCAGTTCGACCGGGCGCGACACCGCCGGCCACGCAGTCGACTCTTCCGCGATGGTGAGCACGCCGGGGAAACGGCCGTGCACTTCGGTATTCATCTCGCGCAGGAAATGAATGGCCTCGATGTTCTCGCGCCCGCCATACTGGTTCGGCAGCCATTCGCCCGGCTTGCGCGAATAATCCAGATACAGCATCGAGGCGACCGCGTCGACGCGCAATCCGTCGATGTGGAATTCGTCCAGCCAGTACAGGGCATTGGCAATCAGAAAATTGCGCACCTCGTTACGACCGAAGTCGAAAACCAGCGTGCCCCAGTCCTGATGCTCGCCGCGGCGCGGGTCGGCGTGCTCGTATACAGGCTCGCCGGTGAAACGTGCCAGCGCGAAATCATCTTTTGGAAAATGCCCCGGCACCCAGTCAAGCAGCACGCCGATGTTGGCCCGATGGCAGGCATCGACAAACGCGCGCAAACCGTCCGGCGATCCAAAGCGCGCAGACGGCGCGTAATAACCCGACACCTGATAGCCCCATGAGGCGTCGAGCGGATGCTCGGCCACCGGCATCAACTGGATGTGGGTATAGCCCAGATCCAGCACGTAGGAAATCAGCTCGGACGCAAGCTCGGCCCAGGTATAAAACCCCCCGTCGGCATGCTTGCGCCAGGAGCCTGGATGTAGCTCGTAGATACTGACCGGGCGATGCTGCCAGTCAAAATGAGCGCGCGCCGCGATCCAGTCGCCGTCCCGCCAGTCATATAAAGCGTCATCGGCAATACGACTGGTGGTCTCGGGCCGCAAGAACATCTGCCGCGCGTAAGGGTCGGTCTTTTTCACCAGCTGGCCGTGGCTGCCGAGAATTTCGTATTTGTAGGCATGGCCCGCATCCAGACCGGGAATGAACAGTTCCCAGATGCCCGATGTCCCGCGACAGCGCATCGGATGACGGCGGCCATCCCAGCCGTTGAAATCGCCGATCACACTGACCCGCTGCACGGCGGGCGCCCACACGGCGAACAAGCAGCCTTCAACCCCATCGACGATTTTAAGACGCGCGCCCAGCACCTTCCAGGCTTCGAAATGACGGCCTTCACCCAGCAAATGCAAGTCCATTTCGCCCAGCTGGGGGGCAAAGCTGTAGGGGCATAGCATGGCGTGCCAGTCGCCCGCACGCTTGTCCTGCCAGCGCAGGATGGGGTGGGCGTCAACAGCGACGCCCGGCGGCAGCAGCCGCTCGAAACAGTCGGTTCCCGCCAAGCGGGCCATGCGCCCGCCTGCCACTTCGACGACTTCGGCTGCGGGCAGAAAAGCCCGGATCAGCGTGCTGCCATCGGGCTGGGCATGGGGGCCCAGCACTTCAAAGGGGTCATGGTGGGTGCCGCTTTGCAAGCGCAGGATCGGCGGACTGATTGCGGGCAGATTGCTGCCCGCAGGTTTTTCAAAAGGCGCATTCATGGGTGAGGCGCTTCCTCGCATCGATGGGCTTTCTGTAATTGTTCAAGCATACGGGATGCCAGATCGGGGGGCAGCGCGTCCCATTCAAATCGCCAGCTCCAGTTTCCATTGTCCGTACCTGGCGTGTTCATGCGCGCTTCCGAACCCAGATGCAGCACGTCCTGCATCGTCAGCACCGCCAGCGCAGCGGGGCTATGGAGCACCGTGGCCATCATCGCATCCGGCACTGCATCGGCTTCGGCAACGCCCAGTTGCTGCATCACCTGCTGTTGCGCATAGTCGGGCAGCGACCGCCACCACCCCAGGGCGGTGTCGTTATCGTGGGTGCCGACGTAATACACGGTATCAGGGTGTACGTTTTCCGGCTTGTGCGGGTTATCGGCGTGGTCGTCGAATGCAAATTGCAGCACCGCCATGCCGGGCAGTTCAAACTGATGGCGCAAGGCGGTGACATCCGGCGTGATGACGCCCAGGTCCTCGGCCACCAGGGGCAACGCCCCCATTTCGTCCGCAATGGCCTGCAGCAATGCCGCACCGGGGGTCTCGACCCACTCGCCATGAATTGCCGTAGGCTCGCTGGCCGGGATCGTCCAGGCTGCCGCCAGACCGCGAAAGTGATCGATGCGCACCAGGTCGAACCACTCGAAGTGCATACGCAGGCGCGCCCGCCACCAGGCAAAGCCATCCTGCCGCATGGCCGCCCAGTCATAGTGCGGGTTGCCCCAACGCTGCCCGGTTTCGGAAAAATAATCCGGCGGCACGCCTGCCACGACGGCGGGCTGTCCGCCCTCATCCAGCAAGAACAGATTGCGTTGCGCCCAGACGTCGGCACTGTCGTGCGCAACAAAAATCGGCATGTCGCCAAACAATTGGACCCCGCGCATCGCCGCCTCGGCGCGCATGCCCTGCCAATACACCGTCGCGCGATACTGCTCGGCCATCACGTGCTTGAGCGCCGCCGCATGAACGGAATCAAACTCGGCCAGGGCGCGCGGGTTGCGATCGCGCAGCGGAATGGGCCAATCCGTCCACTGCGCCCCGCCCTGCTCCTGCTTGATGATGATGAAGCGGGCGTAATCGTCGAGCCAATGGCGCTGTGTGTGATGCCAGCCGACAAAACGGCGCATATCCGGCCGCGGCCGGTTTTCAGGCCCCAGCGGGAACAAGGCGGGATTGACCGCAAATGCCGATGCGCATTGATAGGGCGACAGCCCCACCAGCGGCAGTCCCAGCGGCAGCATCTGCCAAACCTGAATCCCGGCTGCCCGCAGGAAATCCAGCCAGCGCCCGGCGTCGGCCAGGGTGCCGGATGGCAGCGAGGTCGGATGCAGCAACAGACCGGCACGATGGGTGTCGAAATTCATCAGGTATTCCTGCGCATGGTGCCGGCGTTTTCGGCCCATTCGCCGCCGCTCGACAGCGGCACGTCGAGGAGCGCGGGCGGCGCCACGCCCAGCATGCGATACAACTCGCGCAACTGGGTTCGAAACAGCTGTTCAAAATCGCTGACGCTGCCGGACGGGTTGTAATCGCCGAACCACCAGAACCAGTCCGACCCTTCGCACACGGCGAGTTGACGGGTGGCCTGCTTCAATTGCTCCAGGTTCAGCTTGCCCGACATGACCACGCTGTCGTAAGCCTCTTTGGCGGCAACCAGATAATTCCATCCCTGGTTTTTGTCCGCCGACCCGATCCAGGTTGAAAAATTGCCATACACCCAGCTCCCTGCCGCCAGCCGTTTCATGGCGAGGGCGGGCGCCTGCACGGCTTGTTCGGCAAACGTGCTGACCTTGAGGGTGGGGTGACCCGACAGCGCCGCATACAACGCATCCAGAAAAAAGTGTCCGTTGTCGGGGTAATATTCCCAGGCGTTTTCGCCATCGAGGATGACCGAAACAACATGCTGCGTCGCATCCTTGCTGAACAGGCCGGCAATATTCTCCAGATGCTGAACAAAGTCGCCCACGGCATCATCGGCATGCCAGTCGCTGTATTTGAATCCGATCAGATCCGACAGGCCGTCGTCGCGGAAAAACACCCGCGCATTGAAATGATCGACCAGAGCGGGAGAAAACAGCGCCGGCTTGTTTTCAACAACGTCATCGCCGCTTCCCGATTTGTGGCAACTGTTGCGCCACACGCCTTCGCCTGTCGCGGTCCAGGCAAACCCCATTTCATCCAGCTGCGCCAGCGCATCCTCGCTCACGCCGCCTTCGGACAACCAGACGCCGGCCGGCTTCCTGCCGAAATAATGTGCGAATACTTCAACGCCGTGCTGAAGATGCCAGCGCGAGCGCTCGGCGCCGCCCGGATACGCTTTGGCCTCGGGAACCGGCGCGTCGGGCATTGCATCGCGCAGATTTTCAAAATCGTTCAGCAGCGGCACGATGGGGTGGCCGTACGGCGTCATCGACAGCTCGATCTGGCCGCGCTCGGCCAGCGCGCGGTAGCGTGGAATCAAGCCCGCCAGACTGTGCTGGATCAGATGAAGCAACTCATGCCGGTCGGCCGCGGAATAATGCTGCTCCTGCGCCATCAAGCGTTTGACCAGCGGCAAACTCCGCAGCGAATGTCCGATCCAGGCGAGGTGATACCAGGTCAGCAGATCAAGGAAATACTGCTCGGACAAATACCCCAAGCGACCCGGCAAGGCAAGCAGGTCCTCCGCTTCGATCAGGTCCGACCCAGCCATGCGCACCAGCCGGTGGAACGGCGGATACACATGAATCATGCGCGGCGCGTTGCAACGCTGACAATCCTGCACGATGCGCTGGCGACTGGCGATATCCGACGGAATGCGTTCGATCCCGGACAGCAGATTCAGCATGTGATCCTGAGTTGGCTTGCCGTGCTTTAGCAGCACGTCGAGCTGCTGCGCATAATCGTCCAGCTGTTCGAGCAATACCGGCGCAAAGTTCACCACCGCGCGCATGCCCGGATAGCGTTCCAGATGCGCGGCCATGTCGCTGTAATCCTTGATGCCGTGCAAATAGACCCAGGGCAGGTGATAGGCGCCCTTGAGACCCTCGCGGTAATACGGCTGGTGCATGTGCCAGCACAGCACCACGTTGAGCGGTTTAGCCGTCGTAGTCATTTTGCGGCCTCGCATAAAGATTCTGGCCGAGCATGGCCGGCGTCACCAGCACGATGCCTTCTTTGGTGACATGAAAACGCCTGGCATCGTCTTCCAGATTTTCGCCGATCGTCGTGCCATCCGGAATGACGGTCCCTTTGTCGATAATGGTGCGGGTGATGCGACAGTTTTTGCCGATGCTGACCTTGGGCAGGATGACGCTGTCCTTGACGTGGCTGTAGCTTTCCACCGTGGTAGCAAAAAACAGCACCGAGCGTTTAACCCGCGCGCCCGACAGAATGCAGCCCCCCGCGATCAGCGAATCGATCGCCTCGCCGCGCCGGCCCTCGTCGTCGAAAATGAATTTGGCTGGCGGGTATTGCGGCTGGTAAGTCCAGATCGGCCAGTTGCGGTTGTACAGATTGAGCTCGGGCTCAACCGAACACAGCTCCATATTGGTTTTCCAGTAGGAATCCAGTGTCCCGACATCGCGCCAGTAGGCGGGCCGGCCTTCCCGGTTGCGGAAAGGAAAGGCGATCGCGCGCGCATTTCCGATCTTGGCGGGAATGATGTCCTTGCCGAAATCGTGGCTGGACCCTGTTTTCCCTGCGTCCTCGATCAGGGTCTGGTAAAGGAAGTCCTTGGAAAAGACATAGATCCCCGTTGAAACCAACGCCAATCCCGGCTTGCCCGGGATGCAATCCGGCTTGGCCGGCTTTTCGGTAAATTGCGTAATGCGCATGTCGTCGTCCACCGTCATCACACCAAAAGCGCAGGCTTCTTCTAGCGGCACTTCCATGCTGCCGACCGTGAAATCGGCGCCGGTTTCGACGTGATGCAACAGCATGTCCGAGTAATCCATGGTGTAAACGTGATCGCCCCCCAGCACCAACACATATTCGGGATGATGGCGCTGCATGATGTCGATGTTCTGGAACAGCGCATCGGCCGTTCCCTGATACCACTCCTTCTTGTTGGTGCGCTGCTGCGCCGGCAGGATTTCCACGAACTCGCCGATCTCGGCGCGCATGAAACCCCACGCGCGCTGCAAGTGACGTATCAGCGAATGCGATTTGTACTGGGTGAGCACACCGATACGGCGGATGCCCGAGTTGACGCAGTTGGATAACGGAAAATCGATGATGCGGTATTTCCCCCCGATCGGCACCGCCGGCTTGGCGCGCCATAAAGTCAAATCCTTCAAACGCGAACCCTCGCCGCCCGCCAGCACCAGCGCCAGCGTCTTGCGCATCAGTTCGGTGACCGATTTCGGTTCGGTGTAATAACGATAAAGCCGCGCCTGCTCGTCCTTGGAAATGGTCATGCCTACTCCTGGTTGAAGCTGTTATCGGATTAATGCGATACGGAAAACCACGTTTACCTTGTACGCGCGCAGGCAATGGCGCCCCGCACCCCCAGCCGGTTGCAGGTAATCAAGAAAATCGGCGTGCGCTCGACCACGCCGCGCATCCTGCCTTTGTCGGTTGCAGCGGCCATAAAACGCGGCGACCGCATGCGCGCCTGCAGATGCCCGGCCACCCCTCCCGCGATATACAGCCCGCCGCGCGGCTGATACAGCAAGGCCACATTGCCCACCCACGCACCGTATAAATCGATGAACAGATCGAGCGTCGCTGCTGCCCGCTCGTCCCCCGCCGCGGCCAATGCCGCCAGCTCCGCACCCTCGATTGCTTCATCAGGTAATGCCTGACCCTTTTCAAGGCAGCAAAAACGATACAAATCATTCATCGCCGAACCCGACACCGCACGTTCCCACGACACATGACCATACGTTGCCCCCAGATGATCCAGCAAACGCGTCTGCTGCGCGTTGCGCGGCGCAAAGTCGATATGCCCGCCCTCTGTAGCGTAGCTTTGATGCTGGCCGGTGGCATCGGCCAGCATGAATGCCAAACCCAGGCCGGTTCCCGCACCCGTAATCGCACGCACGCCACCCGGTTCGACTGATTGAGAATTCAGCACAAGCATGTCTCGTGATGTGAGCGTCGCCACACCGGCGGCGGCGGCCTGAAAGTCGTTGATGAAACGGACCGTTGAAATACCGGTCGCCTGCCGCAGTTCGGCGGCGTCAAGCATCCACGCCAGGTTGGTCAGGTTCGTACGCTGTTCGTTCAGTGCGCCAGGCAAAGCCAGCCACAATTCATCAGGCTTGACGCCAGTCCGGGCATCGTCAATGTACTGCTCCAACAAGGCATCGGCCGACACGAAATCGGCGCTGGCATACACTTTTTCAAAGCGCAGCTTCTCTTCCCCCCCGGGCGTCGACGTCACCCAGGCCAGCCTGCTTTTTGTCCCTCCGATATCGCCCGCGATCAACTCCATATGGGGTTGCCGCGGTTGCGCAGCGCCACGTGCAGCACTGCGCGGTTTTCCATATGGTTGATCCTGTCGCCGCTGAACATGCGCTCGCGCCAGCCCGCCATGTGCGCCCGATGCGCCTGCAATAGCAGACACACCGGGCGGTGCAACGGCGCTGACGCCTCGCTCTGTTCCTGCATCGTGAATACCGACGAAGCCATGCAGCATTCCTCTCTGATTCAACGAATATTGTTGCGTCATCCGCTGCCATTCGACATCCATCCAAGCAACGGCTGTGCCATACGTGAAAAAACGCGTCGCCTATCGATAAACAATAGGAAAAATTGATGATAGGTAAATGACAGGCCGGAAACCCGCGCCCACACTGCCCCAAAACATCCCACCCATCCCGGACCCAGGACAGGAATGCCTCAAAACGGTGCCGTTGGCCCTGGGGCATGCAGTTTCCCCGCCCGGCGCTTGCGCAAGCATGCGCTACAAGCTTGGCACACAACTTGCGGGTATTCAGCCAAACGCGAAAAAACAGATGCAAACGGCCAAGTAGAAGAAAGACAAGCCTCTGTTTTAATTTGACTTTTAACAATAATCGGCTCGCTGTTGGCACGTTCACCACTCGGCAGCGCTGGCGAAAATTCGGAAAGGCGACATCACATGCATGTCTTGATCACGGGCGGGGCAGGATTCATCGGATCGCATCTGGCGGAGCACCATCTGGCGAACGGCGACCAGGTGTATGGGGTGGACAATCTGAGCACCGGCGTCCTCGCGAACGTGGACCCCTTTCGCGGCCATCCCGCTTTCCGTTTCGCCGAGGCCGATATTTTGCATTGGGAAGGTCTGGCCCAGGCCGTCGCCTGGGCCGACCGCATCTATCACATGGCCGCCGTCGTCGGCGTGAAAAAAGTGCTGGAAGACCCGGTGGCCGTGATCGCGACCAACATGACCGGGACCGAGCGTATCCTGCACGCGATCCACAGCGGCGGCTGGAATCCGCAGGTCATCATCGCCTCGACCTCGGAGGTCTATGGCTTCAACGAAAAGGACAGCTTCGCCGAGACCGACAACATCGTGCTGCCGTCCGCCGGTCGCCTGCGCTGGACCTATGCGGTGACCAAGCTGGCCGACGAGTTCCTCGCCTTTTCCTACGCGCGCAAGTATGGACTCAACATTGTTGTCGTGCGCCTGTTCAATACCATCGGTCCGAACCAGGTGGGCCATTACGGCATGGTGGTCCCGAGTTTCGTCCAGCAGGCGGTGCGCAACGAACCGCTCACCATCTACGGCGAAGGCAATCAGACGCGATCCTTCTGCGATGTACGCGACACCGTGATGGCGCTGGACCGTCTGGCCGGCTGCCCGGAGGCCTGGGGCGAAGTGGTGAACGTCGGCAACGACCAGGAAATCTCCATCCGCGATCTCGCCGAGCGGATCGTGCAACGCGCCCACAGCGCCTCGCCCTTGCATTTCATGTCCTACAAGGAGGCTTACGGCGAAGAATTCGAAGATGTCACGCATCGGCGTCCGCAACTCAACAAGCTGCGGGCCCTGACGGGCTTCGAGCCGGAATGGACCCTGGACGACACGCTGGATAACCTGATCGAAAAGGAATGTGCAAAAAACCTGCGCGTGGCCTAGAATAAGCCACCATGGCTACCACGCCCTATTTCATCCTCAGCCCGAACACGGTGCTGAGCATCATCGGCCTGATCCACGGGCCGGACAAGACCGTTCCCAACCCGGCGCAGGATTGGCGCGACGCCACCGTCGACGTGGTGATCCCCGCCTTCAACGAAGAAAGCAACATTCCGCTGTGCCTGGCCGCGCTGGCGCGCCAGACCCGCAAGCCTACGCGCATCATCCTGATCGACGACGGCAGCCGCGATCGCACGCTCGAATACGCCCGTGCCTTCTGCGACCTCAACGGCATGGACCTGATCGCGATCCAGCGCGCGCAATCCATCGGCAAGACGCCGACGCTGAAACGCCAGTCGCGCGAATTCGACTCCGACGTCGAATTCATTCTCGACGGCGACACGGTGCTGGAATCGGACAACTACATCGACCGCGTGGTGGAGGAACTCTACAAGGGCGCCGGCATCGCCAGCGCCTGCGGCACAGTGCTGCCGCTGCGCAACCGCGACCGCCGCGCCATGCTCGATACGGATGCGCTGCAAAAATTCCTCGGCGCGCATCCGGAGGCCAGCATCTATCCCAGAGTGGGCTGGTTCCATCACCTGCAGCGCGGCATCACCGATATGTACCGCGACGTGCTGTACTACTTCCTGCAGAAGTTCGTGTACGTGGGCCAGATGGCCTTTTTCGGCAGCATCCTCAATCCCGTGGGCTGCGCTGTCGCGTACCGCCGCGATGTACTGAAGACCATCGTGTTCGACCGCTACGAGCCGATCCTGGGCGACGACCTCACCAACTCGGAAGACATCTTCATCGGCTTCGCCATCAACGACAACGGCTATCGCAACATCCAGCTCACCGACGTCACCGCCCGCTCGCAGGAACCGGAAGTCGGCCGCGTGCCGGGGCAGATCTACCTGTGGTCCTCGTCCTTCCTGCAGAGCTGCTATTACTTCGACGAGCTGATGCGCAGCCCGCTCAAGGCCCTGAAGCGCCGTCGCAAGAAGCAGGAAGAGCAGGCCGAACTGGCGGCCGGACTCGCGAACAAGCGCATTTACCACGAGCAATACCGCCAGCCGTGGAGCATCGACTACACCGTCAAATACGGCCGTCCCATCGGCTGGGTACTGTTCATGTCGGCCTTCGAGAAAGTGGCGTTTCCGACCGCGCTGCTGATCATGCTCCTGCTGCAATGGTGGGAGCCGCTGGCGATCACGCTGGTGGCGGAAACGGCCCTGGCCACCGGCATCCTCGTCACCGTGGCCAAGGGGCATCGGCTGGAATATTTCTTCAAGGGTCTGCTGGTGACGCCGCTGCGTTATGGCGTGCTGCTGTTCGACCTCATCACCGTCGGCCGCTTTGCCGCCGACCTGTGGATTTTTCGTAACCGGCGGTGGCGCAAATGAATCGGCGTTGGATGCTTGCCCTGGCCTTGCTCGCGGTCGCACCACTACCGGCCGCCGCGCAACCCATTCCGGATACCGGCCTGCGCGCCGAAACGCAGGAGCAGTGGGCGGATGCGGTGGCCATTTACGAGCAGGCGCTCCAGGCCAACCCGGCGCAGGCCCCCTTGTGGGAACGCATTGCCGACATTCGCGCCACCCAGCTCAAGGATCCGGCCGGTTCGGCACGCGCGCTGCGTGAAGCAGTCAAACACGCCCCCCGCGATGCGCGCCTTTACGCCAAACTGTCGCGGGCCCATGCCACCGCACAGCAGGCGCCGGCCGCACAGGCCGCGATCGATCGCGCGGTGGAACTCGAACCCGGCAATGCCGCCTACCTGCGCGCCCGCGCCGAAATCGCCGCCTGGAACGGCGACCATGCCGCCGCGCAGGACAGCTACCAGCGCCTGCTCGTCATCGCGCCGAACGATCCCGAGGCGCAGCTGGGCACAGCCCGCGTCCACCACTGGCGCGGCGAACTGGCGGAATCGGAACGCGCCTACCAGGCTTATTTATTGCAGCACCCCGATGCGGCAGCGGTCTGGCTGGAATCCATCGTGGTCGTCACCGAGCTCGGCGACTACGCGCGCGCGTTGGACATGCTGGAGATCTATGGCCAGCGTTTCGGCGACAGCGCAGCCTATCGCCAGCAAATGGCGCGTGTGCTGGCCTGGGCAGAACGGCCGACGCAGTCGCTCGATATCGTTGCGAAACTTGCACCAACCCTGGCAGACGATTACGAGCTGGGCTACACCCGTACCGTTGCCCTGCACCATGCCCATCGCCCGCGCGAGGCGCTGGGCAGCCTGGCCGAGGTTGCCCTGCTTCGCCTGGGCAGCAAGGAAATAAACGACCTGACGCGCTTCATCCACACCCCGCTGCGTTCCAATGCCACGCTCGGCTTCGCTTACAGCGCCGGCTCCGACGACGTCAGCCTGCGCCGCTTCGGCGTGCGCGGGGAATACGTCATCAACCCGGAAACGCGCCTGTTCGGCGGCGGCGACCGGCAATGGCTGCACGCCGGCGCCGGCAGCGGCTTTGAAAAACCGGACGGCGGCGCCTCCATCGGCTACAACCGCGCCTGGCTGGGCATCCAGCATCGGTTGTCGCCCGCGCTTTCACTCGACGGCCAGCTCGGCCACGGCAGCGCCGAGGGCGATGGCCACGTCATCTATCAGGTCGGCGCGGATATCCAGCCGGTCGACGAACTGGCCCTGCGCCTGTCGCGCCGGCAAGACCTGCACACGGTGTCGCCGCGCGCCGCCAAGCTCGGCATCGAACGGCGCGCCAACACCCTCGACGCGACCTGGACCCCCGACCTGCGCTACACCGTCGCCAGCCGCCTCGCCTACGACACCTTCTCCGACGGCAACGACCGCTGGGAAATCCAGCTCGCGCCGCGCCGCGCCATCCTGCGCAGCCAGCGGTTCAACCTGGACCTGGGCGTGAGCGGCGCCTGGTTCGGCTACGACCGCGACCCCGACAACGGCTACTACGCCCCCGCCCGCTACCAGCGCTACGCGCTGACCGCCTTCACCTACTGGAAGCTCAGCGACGACGACGGCGTCAGCGTAGCGTTCGGCCTCGGCCCCTGACTCGCCGCTTCTGATTCGGATGGGCTGATCAAACTGTTGGGGCGGGAAGCGGACTCGAACGCCCACCCTGTTACCCGCGGCGGATCGGGGGCGTCAATCCAGAATCAGCTCGATTTTTTCCAGCGGGGGGATTTCCAGCGGCGGTTTTTCTGCCTGCGCCTTTTCCTGCTCCAGCTTTTCCTGCTCCTTGACGCGTTGCGCTTCCTCGAACAAACGCTTTTTCTCTTTCTGCGCCTCCAGCTCGACCTGTTTTTCCGCTTCGAGCTCTTCCGGGGTCTTGTCGGTATACAGCGATAAATCCAGGCCCACAGCCGTTTCAGGTTCTCCGCGCTCGCTTTTGAGTTTGATGTTCAGGCGCAGTTCGTTCGCCGAGTCGGCATTGCGTATCGCTTCTTCATACGCAATGGCTCCCTCGTTATACAACTGGAACAATGACCAGTCGAAGGTACGCATGCCGAGCTCGCGCGACTTGTCCATGATTCCCTTGATCTCGTTGAATTCGCCCTTGAAAATTCTGTCGGAGATGGTCGGGGTATTGAGCATGATTTCGATGGCGGCCCTGCGCCCCGCGCCATCGGCGGTGCGCACCAGCCGTTGCGACACCAGCGCGCGCAGGTTGGCCGAAAGGTCCATCAGCAGCTGGTTGCGCCGTTCTTCGGGAAAGAAGTTAATGATGCGATCGAGCGTCTGGTTGGTGCTGTTGGCATGCAAGGTTCCCAGGCACAAGTGGCCGGTTTCGGCGAAGGCAATGGCGTGTTCCATGGTTTCCGCATCGCGGATCTCGCCGATCAGGATCACGTCCGGCGCCTGGCGCAGGGTGTTCTTCAGCGCATGGTGCCAACTGTGCGTGTCCACACCCACTTCGCGATGGGTAATCAGGGACAACTTGGATTGATGCACATATTCCACCGGGTCTTCGACGGTGATGATATGGCCCTTGGAATTACGGTTGCGGTAGTCGATCATCGCGGCCAGCGTGGTGGACTTCCCGGACCCGGTGCCGCCAACCACCAGCACCAGCCCGCGCTTATTCATGACCACGTCCTTGAGCACCTCCGGCAGGGCAAGTTTCTCGAAGTTGGGGATTTCGGCGGCAATGGTGCGGATGACCATGCCGACATTCTGCTGCTGGACGAAGACGTTCACACGAAAGCGCGAAACCTCGGGAATGGAAATGGCGAAATTGCATTCCATTTCCCTGGCAAATTCCGCACGCTGATCCTCGTTCATCAGGGCATGCGCCAGCTTGCGCGTCACCTCGCCGCTGAGTTTTTGCGCCGTCATCGGCATCATTTCCCCGTGCGCCTTCATGCTGGGCGGGAAATCACTGGCAATGAACAGGTCGGACCCGTCAGCCTTGCTCATGGCCGTGAGCAGTTTGCTGATGTATTCGTACGCCTGCTGATCGGTAAGGCCTGACATGAAATTCCCTCACATAGATGATGGCGGACCCGGAAACGCAGCCCAACATTAAATAGATACAAGCCGGGAGGCCGGATTGCGTCGTGTTCGTGCGTTTTTAAACGCAGCCGCACCGCCTCCGCCAACGGCAACAACGATAACAGATTTACACCTTGAACAAGGCAGCAGGCAAACAGTGAAACAGCGGGCGCACCGGAACGCAACACCTTGGCCAGGCATGCGCCATCAAACTGCAAGCCGGCCTGGTCACGGCCACGATACGCTGCGAAGAAATTGGTGCCGGGAGGGGGACTCGAACCCCCACACTGTTACCAGCGGCGGATTTTGAATCCAAGCCATTATTTCTGGAAAACAACAGCGTACGGGATTAAACTTCTACAAACAGCCATGCGACACCCCACCGTAAAGCCAGCAACCACGCGGGGCGGTTTCGAATAGCAGAAGGATTTGACACCATGAAAACAGACCTCACCCCCGCCATGCAGCGGCGACTTGCCAAGCTGGCCACCGCTGCCGGGCGCACCCCGGCTGAAATGTTGCCCTACGTCATGCAGGACGGCTTCGAGTACACCGAAGAATTCATCCGCAAGATGAATGAGGCTTTGGATGAAGTGGATTCGGGCGACGGCATCCCGCACGAAGTCGTCATGCACGAAGCCCAAGCCATCATCGATGCCCATGCCGCCAAGCGCAAAAAAGCGGCTTGAGTGGCGCAAGACCGCACGGCTGGAATTCATTGAAGCCATCGCCTATTACGCCGACCTGAACCCCACCGCAGCCCAGCGGATGCACAATGAAATTCACAAAGCCGCGCGCTCGCTGATCGACGCCATCCCCGCCCCAGGCAGGCCGGGACGCAAAGCCGGAACCTTCGAACGCATCCTGAGCCGCCGCACTCCATTCATATTGGTGTACCGTGAAGCAAAGGGCGTGGTGCATGTTCTCCGCGTTATTCACCACGCCAGAAAATACCCGTAATGTTTCGCCGCCTGAAAAACGTCTGAATTACAGGGGTTTCCAAGAACTACATGACCGCCGGAAACAACACAACACCCGCAAGCGGATAGGCGACACCGTCAAGCCAGTGGGCACGAAATCAGAAAAATTGTAGGCGTCCAGGCGCGCGAGGAAATCACAAACCCCGCGTGTTTCTTGGTGCCGGGAGGGGGACTCGAACCCTCACACTGTTACCAGCGGCGGATTTTGAAGCTGGACCATCGTTCAGGCCGAACAACGGCATAGCCAAAAACGTTTCTACAATTGGCGTCACTCAGCCCAGCGGAAACCCGCGCTGCCACATGGGGACGTAACGAATTGTAGAAGCTGTTCGGAGCAAAGAATTTTCAAACCCAAAATAGCTTTGAAAAAAATTGACCAATTTCTTTCAAAGCCTACAATGCTTTGAAAATATTTTTTGCTCTCTTCTCTAATCCAATGAATCGAAAAGATTTTGCTGACACGGCAAGCGGCCGGCTGGTAGATACCCCTCAGGGCTACCTGGCTTTTGTGCCGAACCCTTTGCCACCACCTATCAACTTCGATATGCCGCTCGCCCTGGCGCTCTCAAAAGCCGACGCTGCACTCTCGGAGCTATCAGGCCTTGGTGGCCAATTACCGAACCCGCACCTGTTGATTTCGCCCTACATCAAGCGGGAGGCAGTTCTATCGTCCCGCATCGAAGGCACAAAGGCCAGCCTTTCCGACCTCCTGATCGATGAGATTGAGGACAGCCAGGCAAGGGCGCCCAGCGACGACGTCAAGGAAGTACGCAACTACGTCCGTGCGTTGGAGTTTGGCGTCCGGCGACTGGAAACACTACCGCTCTCGCTCAGGCTCCTCCGGGAAATTCACGCCGAGCTCATGGAAGGCGTCCGGGGAGAAAAAGCGACCCCAGGCGAATTCCGACGATCACAGAACTGGATCGGGCCGGCCGGGAGCACGCCGATGACTGCGGCATTTGTACCGCCACCGATTGAAACATTGATGGACTGCCTGGGAGACTGGGAAAATTTCCTGCACACACAAGACGTGATACCCGACCTCATCCAGTGCGCGATGATGCACGTCCAGTTTGAAACCATCCACCCTTTTCTAGACGGAAATGGACGTGTCGGGCGTCTGCTGATCACCTTCTTCCTCATGCAGCGAGGGCGATTGTCGGAGCCCTTGCTTTACCTCTCCGCGTTCATCGACGCACACAAGGGAGACTATTACGATCTGTTGCAGCGCGTGCGTACGCACGGCGACTGGGTACCATGGATAAGATTTTTTCTCCAAGGCGTGACCGAGATTGCCACCGAGGCCGGACAGCAGTCAAAAGAATTACACCGTCTGCGGGAGCAATACCGAAGCCAATTACGTGACAAGCCCAACGCCCTTGCCATGATCGACGAACTGTTCGTCAATCCATACATGACCATTGGTCGCGGCGCCAAGGTACTCAACAAGACCCACCCCACAGCAAAAGCCGCCATCGACGTGCTTGAGGAAAAGAAAATACTCAAGGAGGTCAGCGGGCGCCAGTGGGGACGTTTTTACGTTTGCTCTCCCGTATTGGATGCACTTGAGAAACCGTTCAGCTAATCCAACTGCGTCCGCGAAACGCAGCAGGCCTGGAACGTCGACCGAGCCTTCTCGAAGCCCTCGAACGCCTGGTCAGCGTCTTCGGCCACGTCCCGATTGATGCCATCCCCCCCAGAACATGCACGAATACATGAACCTGCGCGGCGGCTTCGACCGTGCGAGGGAGAAAGCTGGCGTCAGCTTCCAGTTCCGCGACCTACGCGCCAAGGCCGCCACCGACACCGAAGACCTGCACCACGCCCAGAAGCTGCTTGGCCACACCACGCGGGCAATGACCGAGCAATACACCCGCAAACGGATAGGCGACAGCGTCAAGCCAGTCGGCACGAAGCCGGGAAAATTGTAGAAGTCGGCCCGGAATTGT
>NCIF01000201.1 GCA_002256785.1 Hydrogenophilales bacterium 17-61-9 | reverse complement strand
TGATGGTGCTGGCGCGACTGGGCGTGCTGGCCGCCGTGCTGGCGCCGGCGGTGCTGCCGCAGTTGCTGCCGGTTCTGCTCGGAGGACTGGCGGTGGGCGGCCTGGGCGCCGCTTATGGCGTGCGGAAATTGCGGCCGCAAGGCGATCCCCCCGCACTGGAAATGAGCAACCCGACCGAGCTGCGCACGGCGCTGGGCTTTGGCCTGATGTATGGCGTGGTGTTGCTGGCCGCAGCCTGGCTGTCCGACTGGCTGGGCACCGGCGGACTGTACGGCGTGGCGCTGGTTTCGGGGCTGACCGATGTGGACGCCATCACCCTCTCCAGCATGCGCCTGCACAATCTGGACAAGCTGTCGGTGGCGGTGCTGGTCAACGTCATCACGCTCGCGGTGCTGGCCAACCTGAGCTTCAAATCGATCCTCGCCCTGACCATAGGCGGCTGGCCGATGGCGCGCCATGCAATAGCGGGCATGGGAACGCTGGGGCTGGGACTGGTCGTCGCCTGGGCTATAATCCGCGGCTTTTCCGCCTAATCGCATTGCACATCATGGAAGCCGAACACCTTAATCAGATTGAAGCCAGCCTCGCCGACCTCGCCGAGCGTGCCACCCAACTCAGGGGGTTGCTTTGACTACCCTGTCAAGCAAGACCGTCTGGAAGAAGTCGTCCGCCTGTCCGAGTCGCCGGACTTCTGGAACGACGCGGCCCGCGCCCAGGAGCTAGGCCGCGAACGCAAGTCGCTGGAAGACGTGGTGCTGGTGCTCGACCGCGTGGCGTCCAGCCTCGCGGACGCCGCCGAGCTGTTCGACATGGCGCGCGAAGAAAATGACGACGAGACGCTTGTTGCGGTGCAGGCCGACATTGCCGCCATTGAGCAATCCGTCAGCACGCTGGAATTCCGCCGCATGTTCAACAACCCGGCCGACCCCAGCAACTGCTTCATCGACATCCAGGCCGGCGCCGGCGGCACCGAAGCCTGCGACTGGGCCTCGATGCTGCTGCGGCAATACCTGAAATACGCCGAACGCAAGGGCTTCAAGGCCGAACTGCTGGAAGAATCCGACGGCGACGTCGCCGGCATCAAATCCGCCAGCATCAAGATCGAAGGCGACTACGCTTATGGCTTTCTGCGCACCGAAACCGGCGTCCACCGCCTGGTGCGCAAATCGCCGTTCGACTCGTCCGGCGGGCGCCACACCAGCTTCGCCAGCGTGTTCGTCTACCCCGAAGTGGACGACTCGATCGAAGTCGACATCAACCCGGCCGACCTGCGCGTCGACACCTACCGTGCATCCGGCGCCGGCGGCCAGCACATCAACAAAACCGATTCCGCGGTGCGCATCACCCACCTGCCCAGCGGCATCGTCGTGCAGTGCCAGAACGACCGCTCGCAGCACAAGAACCGCGCCGAAGCGATGTCGATGCTGAAGTCCAAAATGTACGAAGCCGAGCTGCGCCGCCGCCAGGCCGAACAGGACAAGCTCGAAGCCGGCAAGGCCGACGTCGGCTGGGGCCACCAGATACGCTCGTATGTGCTCGACAACTCCCGCATCAAGGACCTGCGCACCAACGTCGAAGTCTCCGCCACCCAGAAAGTGCTCGACGGCGACCTCGATATCTTTATCGAGGCGAGCCTGAAACAGGGCGTGTAAACAATGGCTTGCGCCCGAAACAGCGGGCGTATATCCTGTATATACACAGGAGGCAAACCATGCGCACACGCGTCTTCAAAAGCGGCAATTCGCTTGCCGTCCGCATCCCCAAGGAACTCGCCATCGTCGAGGCCAGCCAGGATGTCGAAATCGAAAAGATCGGCGACACCCTGGTGCTGCGCCCGGTGGTCAAACGAAAATTGACCGGGCTGGCCGAGGCGTTTGCCGCCTTCCCGCCGGGTTTCATGGCCGAAGGCCGCGAATTCCATGGGCAGAAAGAACGCGACTGGAGCGGCTTCGGCGAAAGCACCGAAGTCCATCAGGACAGCCCGGACTACAAACCGGCGGGCGACAAGTAAGCCCATGCGCTACTTGCTCGACACCAACATCTGCGTCCATCTCATCCAGCGCCATCCACCCGAACTGCTGCGTCGCTTTCAGGAATTCGATTACGGCGATCTGGTGATCTCCGTCGTCACCCTGGCCGAATTGCGGCACGGCGTCGAACGTGACCCCGCCGTCAAACACGAAGCCGAACGCGCGCTGGACACCCTGTTGACCTATCTGCCCGTGTTGCCGCTCGACAACGCCGTTGCGGTTCAGTACGGTGTTTTCGCCGCAGCAGTGCGCGACCGCCGCCGCGATGCGTTCGACCGCCTCATCGCCGCGCACGCCGCCAGCCTTGACCTCACCCTCGTCACCAACAACGAAGCGGATTTCAGGGACTATCCGGGCCTCTCAGTTGAAAACTGGGTTCAATAACGGGAATCCGCGTGTCCAATCAAAGAAGCCACCGGAAGTGGTGGGGAATGCGTTAAAGGCTTGATCGCAGGGGATGCGCGTCGCCCGTGCGGGGCGATGCGGGGTTGGTTTTGACCGAAGCGGAATTAATGGCAACCAATCATGACAGACTGCAACCGCCAGGAACAGAGACGGTGGAGGCACGTTGGTCGAAAGCCTGTTCACCGGCAGATAGCGCTCATTCTTAAAATGGAGGGCATCTGGTTTCTGGCATTAGAATGCTTGGGGTGCAGCCAGTTTATTCCGAACCTGGCCCCTTTGATTCCCCGCTTCCGTGGTCGGCTGAGCTTGAACGTTAGGCATTTGATATGTCATTCAATTCTCATAGGCGAAAATTACTTGATGAAAATGAGCCAATTGAACATCGTGCGTCTCACGCGCGCTCCTGCGCATTGCATGTGGCAAACAAGCTTGGTCTCAAACGCGATGCTGTAATTGAGTTAGTGGCTCAGAAAACAGGTGTTAATCTTGATCAGCCAGATAGTGTGACTAATCTACTTAAAGCTTTTGAGTTTTTAGATACTCTCCGACGTCCCCCCGATTTGAGTAGCACGGAGCATTAGAGTCCAATCCCATCACTCAAGGAGATTGGACATGAAGAAGCGTTTTACCGAAGAGCAGATCAT
>NCIF01000025.1 GCA_002256785.1 Hydrogenophilales bacterium 17-61-9 | reverse complement strand
GAATGCCCCGGGCATCATCCAGCGACATCTCTTTGACGGCGCCGACCAGCAGGGTTTTGGCTTCCGGCACAGCGGCTTCTGCCGCGCGGTTCATCGCCAGCACCAGGTCGTCGGCCTGCCTGCCCATGCCGAACATGCGCATGGCTTTCTCGGCTTTTTTCAGGCTGGGGGGCAGCGGGATTTTCAGCGCGGCGTTGCCGAAGAAACCGTCTTTCTGTCCGAGCTGGGCAACAGCGGAATCGGCGCCGCGCGTGAGCGCTTCTTTCAGTCCCGCGTTGATGTCCGCGCTGGAGAGGGCATCGACGCCGGCAGTCGTGGCCCCTGTGGCGGCGGGTTGCTCCGCGGGTCTGCTCATCGACCTGAATATTTCATTCAAGTCGATGGCGTGGGCAGGCAGCGCCAGCGTCAGTCCGGCGGCCAGAATCATCCGGCGCGTTGAAATCAGGGCGGGCATGGCGCGTGGCTCCTTAAACGCGGTTGCGGGTCACAGCACCTCGGCGGCGTAATCCGCCAGCCGCGAACGCTCGCCGCGTTGCAGGGTGACGTGGCCGTTGTGCGGCCAGCCCTTGAAATGGTCGACCACGTAGGTGAGTCCGGAACTGCCTTCGGTGAGGTAGGGCGTGTCGATCTGCGAAATGTTGCCCAGACACACCACCTTGGTTCCCGGCCCCGCCCGCGTGATCAGCGTCTTCATCTGCTTGGGCGTGAGGTTCTGCGCTTCATCAATAATGAGAAACTTGTTGAGGAAAGTGCGTCCGCGCATGAAGTTTAACGATTTGACCTTGATGCGGCTGCGGATCAAATCCTGGGTGGCCGCGCGCCCCCAGTCGCCCCCTTCATCGTCGCTTTTGTTCAGCACGTCGAGGTTGTCTTCCAGCGCGCCCATCCACGGCGTCATTTTTTCTTCCTCGGTGCCGGGCAAAAATCCGATGTCCTCGCCCACCGGCACGGTGACCCGGGTCATGATGATTTCGGTGTAGATTTTCTTGTCCAGCACCTGGGCCAGCGCCGAGGCCAATGTGAGCAGGGTTTTGCCGGTGCCGGCCTGGCCGAGCAGGGTGACGAAATCGATCTCGGGGTTCATCAGCACATTGAGCGCAAAGTTCTGCTCGCGGTTGCGCGCGACGATGCCCCATACATTGTTTTTCTGATGGCTGAAATCGCGCACCGTCACCATTTCCGCCTGCTTGCCTTCGACCTTCAGAACCTGGGCATAGAGTGGATTGGGGCCTTCCTGGTAAACAAATTCGTTGGGCAGCAAATTCGAAACCTGCGGACCCTTGATGCGGTAATGGGTGTGACCGTTGGCCTGCCACGATTCCATGTCCTTGCCGTGGGTGTCCCAAAAGTCGGCAGGCAGTTCAAGCAGGCCGGAATAGAGCAGGTCGGTGTCTTCCAGCACCTTGTCGTTGAAATAATCCTCGGCTGGCAGGCCCAGCGCACGCGCCTTGATGCGCATGTTGATGTCTTTCGACACCAGGATGACCTGTCGTTTGGGGTGGTGGCGCGAGAGGTACAGCACCACGCCGAGTATCTGGTTGTCGACCTTGCTGGTCGGCAGGTTCATCGGGATGTCGCCGGAGATCGCTTCGGTCTGCAGGAACAGCTTTCCGGTGGCGGATTTGTGGCTGTGCTGCGAGAGCGGAACGCCTTCTTCGATGCTGTCGAGCTTGCTGACGATTTCGTCGATAAAGCGGCTGGCCTGGCGGGCGTTGCGCGACACCTCGGTCATGCCCTTCTTGTGCATGTCGAGCTCTTCCAGCGTGGCGATCGGCACATAAATATCGTGCTCTTCGAAACGGAACAGGCTGGTGGGGTCGTGCATCAGCACGTTGGTGTCCAAAACAAACAGCTTGGTCTGAGCGGCGGATTTTCTCGGCATGGCGATGTGGTGGTGGCCCGGTGAAGAGAACGCGTTCATCCTACATCAAGCCGAAGGCTGCTTGTCCAACGAAAAAACTAAACTTGAAACCCGCCGGCTGGCACGCTTGAAAAGGCCCATTCATCAGTAGAATGAAGAGTTCTGCAAAGCGGTGGCCCGTGATGAGCGAATGGCTTTTCGTCAAACCCGTTTCCATTGGACTTGGCATGCTGCGCGTTCGGCTGCATCCCTTGCGGCGCCTGGGCTGGCTGATTCTGGTGTGGGGGTGGGCGCAGCCGCTGCATGCCCAGATCGCCGCCCACATCCTGTTGCAGGATTCGCCGCTGGCCGGGTTTCAATATCACGCAGGCAAAAAACTGTGGCCGCAGATGCAGGTGGGCGATGCGCTCACGCTGATACGCGAGCCGGACAATGTCCATGATGCGAAGGCGGTGCGGGTGGAATGGCGGGGCCACAAGATCGGCTACGTGCCGCGCCGCGAAAACGCCGACGTGGCGCGCTTCATGGATGGCGGGCAAACGCTGGCGGCGCGCATCAACCGGCTGGCCGAGGTGCGCGATCCGTGGTCGCGGGTGCGTTTCGAAATTCTGATTCCGGTGCGGCCGGACGGGCAGGGGGCGCCTTGAAACGGTTGACTGGCTGGATGCGGATTGGGGTGGCCGGATTGATGGCGTCGGTTGCAGTCGCCCATGCCGCGACGGGTTTCACACCGCTTCCCTTATCCAGCCTCGCACTCCCGCCTGGATTCCGGATCGAACTGTTTGCCCGTGTCCCCAACGCCAGGCAAATGGCGCTTGGAAAAACCATGCTGTTTGTGGGCAGCATGCGCGCGGGCAAGGTCTACGCGATTCCGCTGCAAGGCCCGCGTAATCCGCGGGTGATCGCCGACAATCTTGAGATGCCGGTGGGTGTGGCGTTTCGTGACGGCGATTTGTATGTGTCGGCGGTGAGCCGGATTCTGCGCCTGCGCAATATCGAGGCGCGCGTGAATCGGCCGCCCAAACCCGAAGTGGTGAGCGAGGCGTATCCAGCCGAACCGCACCACGGCTGGAAATTCATTGCCTTTGGCCCTGATGGCAAACTCTATGTGCCGGTGGGCGCACCCTGCAATATCTGCGAACCCGACCCGGACCGCTTTGCGAGCATCACCCGGCTCGATGTGTCGAGCGGAAAAATCGAGGGGGTGGCGCGCGGGGTGCGCAACAGCGTGGGCTTCGACTGGCAGCCGCAAAGCGGTGAGCTGTGGTTTACCGACAATGGCCGCGACTGGTTGGGCGATGATGCGCCGCCGGATGAGCTCAATCGCGTGAGCCAGCCCGGCCAGCATTTTGGCTACCCGTATTGCCACGGCGGCACGATTGCCGATCCCGAACTGGCTCGCTCCCGGCGTTGCGCTGAATTCGTGCCGCCGGTGCGGAACCTGGGCGCCCATGTGGCCAGCCTGGGCATGCGTTTTTATACCGGCAAGGCTTTCCCCTCGCGTTATCAGAATGCCGTTTTCATTGCCGAGCATGGTTCGTGGAACCGCAGCCGCAAGAGCGGCTACCGGGTGAGCGTGGTGCGGCTGCAGGGCAGCCGGGCGGTGAGCTACGAGCCCTTCATCAGCGGCTGGCTGGACAACGAGTCTGCTTGGGGGCGTCCTGCCGACGTGCTGGTGATGCCCGACGGCAGTCTGTTGGTGTCGGACGACCACGCCGGTGCGATTTATCGCATCGTCTATCGGGGCAACCGGTAGCCGGCTGTTGAAGTGTTCCCGGCGGGGCCGGTGCGTGCTGCGATGGCCTGCTAAAATTGCGCCCATGAAACTGCTTGTTCTGGATACTTCCACCGAATACTGCTCGGCCGCACTGTGGCTCGACGGCGAAGTGCGCGCGCGCCGGGTGCGGGCCGAACAGCAACACAGCAGCCTGCTGCTGCCGATGGTGGATGCGCTTCTGCGCGAATCGGCGCTGAGCCTGCGCCAGCTCGACGGTATTGCCTATGGCGCCGGCCCCGGGTCGTTTACCGGCCTGCGCATTGCCTGTGCGGTGACGCAAGGGCTGGCGTTCGGCGCCGACCTGCCGGTAGCCGGCCTCTCCACGCTGGAATCCATCGCTGAGCAAACCGGCGCAGACAGGGTGCTGACGGTGCTCGATGCGCGCATGGCCGAGGTTTACTGGGCGGCGTATCAGCGCGAATCAAACGCTTGGCGTTGCGTCACCGAGCCTGCGCTGGCGCTGCCCGAGTCGGTTCGGGTGCCGGACGGCGGCGACTGGATCGGCGCCGGCAATGGCTTTGTCGCACTGGGCGGGGTGTTGCGTCCACGCCTGAGTGCGCAACTGCTGCGCATCGACGACACGGTCATGCCCGACGCCGCAGCCATGGCGCCGCTTGCCGCGCAGGCGTTTGAGCGGGGCGAGGGCATGGACGCCGCGCTTGCCGCGCCGATTTACCTGCGCGACAAAGTGGCGCTGACGGTGGATGAACGTCGCGCGAGGCAATCCGCATGAGCGCGGTATTTGAAATAGCACATCGCTTGCGCCCGATGACCGGGGCCGACTTGCCGCGCATCCAGCGGATCGAACTGGCGAGCTATGAATATCCCTGGTCGCCCGGAAATTTCTCGGATTCATTGAAAGCGGGCTACAGCATGTGGGTGCACGAAGCCGACGGCGAGGTGATCGGGTATTACGCCATGATGGCGGCGGCAGGCGAAGCCCATATCCTGAATCTCACCATCGCACCGAATTGGCGCCGGCACGGCCTGGGGCGTGACTTGCTCGACCATTGCTTGGCGCGCGCCTGCGATCATCACGCCGAACGTGTTTTTCTGGAGGTGCGCACGTCCAACGTGGCGGCGATCGCGCTCTACCACCGCAACGGTTTTACGGACCTGGCGGTGCGGCGGGCGTATTACCCCTCACGCACGGGTCGCGAGGATGCGCTCATCATGACGCGCGAGCTGACATGTTGAGCCGTGACGACATCTTTAATGAACTGGGCATTGGCCCGGTTTGGCGGTTGCGCAATGCCCAGGGCGAGGCGCCTCGCGATCCTGCCGCCCTCCCCATCCAGAGTTGGGAACAGCTCGCCGACGCGGTGGCGCATTGCACCGCCTGCAAATTGCACGCCAGCCGAATCCGGGGTGTACTCGGCGCGGGGGATCGCAACGCCGACTGGCTGATCGTCGGCGAAGCGCCGGGCGCTGACGAGGATGAGCAGGGCGAGCCGTTTGTCGGCCAGGCGGGCAAGCTGCTCGACGCCATGCTGGGCGCCATTGGATTGGCGCGCGGAAACAATGTTTACATGACCAACGTGCTGAAATCGCGCCCGCCCGGCAACCGCGATCCCGAGCCGGACGAGCTGGCGGCCTGCCGGCCTTATCTGCAGGCGCAAATTGCATTCATCCAGCCGAAAATCATTCTGGCGCTGGGGCACGTTGCTGCACAAAGCCTGCTCGATACCCAGGAGACGATAGGCCGCCTGCGCGGACAGGCGCATCGGTTTCAGGGGGTGCCGCTGGTGGCGACCTATCACCCGGCTTACCTGCTGCGCAAACCGACCGAGAAGGCGCGCGCATGGGAAGACTTGTGCCTTGCCCGGCGGCTGATGCAATCCCATTCCTGATTAATAAACCTGTAAATATTGGCCTGACTGTTTATGAAACTTTTGCATGCTGCTTTGCGTTTTCGCGTGAATTATTTTTCCGATCTGGGCCGCCATCAAGTGGTGGTGTGGATGCCGGGCGATACCCCGCCGGTTGACGCCCAGGTCGACGTCGGCCCCAAGATCGAACACGAAATCCCGAACGAAGTGTTCCGCAGCGATATTGCGCCGCTCAGGCTGGGACGTTTCTACCCTTCGCAACTGTTGCACGCCGACGACGCGCCCGCTCCGATGTTCCGGGTGATGCGGCTGAATGGCGAGACCTTTGTCGCCAATTTCAGCCATCCGCTGCAGGGCCGGATTTTCAGCATCGACAGCGGCAAGAGCGATGTCTCGACCCAGCCCGTGGGGCAGGTGGGGCAGCTGCTGGAATGGAGCGGCATGGAGACGCAAATGCTGGCGCCGACCGGGTTTGAAGGGGCCGATGCGTTCAGCCGCGAGGACGAAGCGCCCGATGCCGGGTTCTATGCCCAGCCCAGAAAGCTCACCCATGTCGATGCCGTGTGCGCGCGCCGCATCCAGGCGCTGTATCGCACGGTGTTGCCCGAAAACGCACGCGTGCTCGACCTGATGGCGGGCTGGCGCTCGCATCTGCCCGACACCGTGGACTCTGCTGTGGGGCTGGGCATGAACGCCGAGGAGCTGGCCGACAATCCGCAGCTGGCCGAGCGCATCGTGCACGATCTCAATGCGGATCCCGGACTGCCGTTTGCCGATGCCAGCTTCGACGCGGTGGTGTGCACGGTGTCGTTCGAATACCTGACGCAGCCGCACAAGATCGTCGCCGAAGCCAGGCGGGTGCTGAAGCCGGGCGGCATGTTCGTGGTGACGGTGTCGAATCGTTATTTTCCGCCCAAGGTGATCAAGCTGTGGACGGAACTGCACCCGATGGAACGCATGGCCTGGGTGGGCACGCTGATCAAACAGGCCGGTTTCAAAAAAGTGGAAACCTATGTCGAACGCGGACTCAAACGGCCCAAAGACGACCGCTATGCCGACAAGCTCGACGAATCCGACCCCCTGTTTGCTGCCTGGGGGGTAGCGTAAATTCCAGCGTTCAATAAACCTGCCCGGGAGACAACAAGCAGATCAGCGTGCTTTTAGCGGCACATTTCCCACTGGATGGGCATAATCCAGACGAGCTGGCGAATCGCCCCGCGATAATAAGGAGATGAAATGCAGGCGTATATGTGGTGGTGGGTTCTGGCGGCGGTGCTGGTGGGGGTGGAACTTACCAGCGGAACCTTTTATTTGCTGGTGTACGGTGGCGCCGCCGTGGCGGCGGGCGTAGCCGCCTGGCTCGGCGCGGGTCTGCTGGTGCAGTTGCTTGCTGCGGGCGTCATTGCCACGCTGGGCACGCTGGCACTGCGCCACTGGAAGCGCAATACCGATCATCCGGAGCGCTCTCTGCAGGACATGGATATTGGCCAGATTGTATTGGTCGAGTCCTGGCAGGATGGCCGCGGCCAGGTTAAATATCGCGGCGCGCTGTGGGATGCCGAGGCCGAGTCGGCCAGCGTGGATAGCACGCGTGTACTGGTCATTCGGGCGGTTAAAGGCAATACGCTGGTTCTGGCTAATCAAGGAGAAAAATAAATGGAAACTGTCGCACTGGTCGTCCTCATCGTCATCGCCATCGTCGTCGCCAAGGGCGTTCGCGTGGTGCCGCAGCAGAACGCCTGGGTGGTCGAGCGTCTGGGCAAGTTTCACGCCGCGCTCGCGCCGGGACTGAATCTGGTGATCCCGTTTATCGATAGGATCGCCTACAAGCATTCGCTGAAGGAAATTCCGCTCGATGTGCCGAGCCAGATTTGCATCACGCGCGACAACACGCAGTTGTCGGTCGACGGCATTCTGTATTTTCAGGTCACCGATCCGAAGATGGCCTCCTACGGGGCGAGCGACTATATCGCGGCGATTTCGCAACTGGCGCAAACCACCCTGCGCTCGATGATCGGCAAGATGGAAATGGACCGTACCTTTGAAGAGCGCGATGACATCAACCGCGGCGTGGTGATGGCGCTGAACGAGGCCTCGACCAACTGGGGCGTCAAGGTGCTGCGCTACGAGATCAAGGACCTGACCCCGCCGAAAGAAATCCTCCATGCCATGCAGCGCCAGATCACCGCCGAGCGCGAAAAACGCGCGCTGATCGCATCAAGCGAAGGCCGCATGCAGGAGCAGATCAATATCGCCACCGGCGAACGCAATGCCGCGATTCAGCAATCCGAAGGCGAAATGCAGGCTGCCATCAACGTCGCCCAGGGCGAAGCCGAGGCGATCAAGGCGATAGCCATCGCCAATGCCGAAGCCATTGCCCGGGTCGCCCGCGCCATCGAAATGCCCGGCGGGGTGCAGGCGGTGAATCTCAAGGTTGCCGAAAAATACGTCGACGCCTTTGCCGGTATCGCCAAGGCCGGTAACACCCTGATCGTGCCGTCCAACATGGCCGATATCAGCAGCCTGATTGCGGGAGCGATGAGCGTGGTGAAGTCACAGCACCCTGACGGGCATAAAGGCGGGATGGGCACGGGGCAAGCCTGAGTCTGAATCGCTGGCTGTCGTTCTAAAAGGCTCGCCGAGGCGAGCCCGGCAGGCAGGTATCGGCGCCCGCCGCGCCTCCTGCATCTGGCAACAACACGCGATGACCGAGGGCCAGGAGGTGTTGACTGAACGCTCCTTCCTCTGGCTTGCCCGACCTCGCCATGCCCGTCAGAAAATGGCAGCCATTCGTCAACCTGCGCAATAAACCATCACTTGATTTATGACGCCATCGCCTGTCGCGTCGCTGGCTGGCCCACCTTGGGGGCGCGATGGCCTTCTCCATGGTCCGCCTCCCACTACAAGGCGCTGTGGGCAAGGTGGCGCGCAGTATGGCTGACAATGGGTTGGGTCAGAGGGGAAACGGAGTTTGTCGCTCGGGTTGGCATCTTTATTGCTGGTACTGAATTGTTTACTACTCTGAATTTAGCGGATGTTATTGAACCCATTGATTCGGGCGTTCAGTAACAATAAAAGAATGAGTCGAGAACACGCATTACCGGGCAGGAATACTTCCCCTCCGTGGGACTTGCCTGACCATAGGGTCATCGCGGAAATCCGCCTCATCCTTGCCCTGGTGATCCTGGTGGCGGTCAGCTTCATGCCGCCTTCCAGTGTGCTGCCCATCCCGCTGCATTACGGCGTGATGGCCGTCTATATCGCGTCCGCGCTCGTGCTCTACTGGGTGGAGCTCAACAAGTCGGTACTGGTGCGGCAGAGATTGATCTATTGGCTGGATGCCGTGTGGCTACTGGTCATCATCAGTCTCTCCGTCAATTCTGGCGGCCCGCTGTTTCTCCTTTTGCTGTTTCCCGTTCTGGTGGCGGCGGCTCAGATCGGCTTCGTGCAAGGCATGGGGGTTTCATTGGTCACGACCGCGGCCTATGTCCTGTTGTCCGGGTGGCCGGCGGACAGGCCTTACTTGAGGCCGGAACAATTTCTGCAGGCGGGCACGCTGCTGGTCATGGGATTCATGGTGTCGCGCTGGGCGGGCGCTGAAACTCAACTCAAACACGAACTGAGCGCGCTCAATAGCCTGGGCAAGTTTCCCGGCTTGCGCGACGATACCGAGCCGTTCTGGCTGGACACACTCAAGGAACTGACGGCTTATTTTGGCGCGGAGTCGGCTTTTTTTCTCGCACGGGAAGAAGGCGGCGGCTACCGGATGTACGAGTATGAACCCGGGAGGTCTGTTGAGAGCATGGCGCTGGCTGATGAGCAGGCCGCTGTGTTGGCCGGCGTACCGGAGCGCTGGGCTATTGCCTGGCGTGCTTTTTTTCGCAACTCCCGCATGGGGTCTGCCAAGGTGGTGGACCTGATCGAAGGGAAATCGCTGGAGGGTGTGGAAAGCCAATTACAGGAACTGGCACAGATTCTCGACACGCGGCACTGGCTGAGTTTTCCATTGCACACCGGGCCGTACTATAGGGGCCGGGTATTCCTGCTTGGGGTCAAACGATTCAAGTACAAGCTGGAATGGGGTTTTATCCAGCAACTGGCCGGGCAGCTCGGTCTCAAGTGGGGAAACCTCCTGCTGGCTCGCCAGCTTACCCGGATCGCGGCAAGTGGCGAGCGCGAGCGGATTTCGCGGGATTTGCACGACGGTACAGTGCAACCCTATCTGGGCCTCAAATTCGGGCTGGAAGCGCTGCGCAGGAAAGTGCCCGATTATGACGCCCTGGCGTCAGACGTCGACGAACTGGTGCGCATGACCGATAACGGCATTTTGCAATTGCGTGGTTATATCCGTGATTTGCGCACCATCGAGGCGGATGGCACTTCCCAGGCATTGACGGTCATCCGATCGCAGGTGCAGCAGTTCGAGGAATATTCCGGCCTCAAGGTGGAGGTCCGTGCCCAGAAGTTCGATCTGAGCGAATCCAAATTGCTCGAGATCCGGCAAATCATCGCCGAAGGCTTGAGCAATATCCGTCGCCACAGCAACGCCCGGCAGGCCATGCTCGATCTGTCGGTCGAGCAGAACATGTTGCGCATTGCTTTCATCAACCCGGTGGCGAGCATCGCCCCGCCTTTCACGCCACGCTCGCTGACTGAACGGGCCGTCGCGATGGGAGGCTGGGTGGAAGTGATCCGTCACGCCACCCAGAGCATAGTCAGAATCGCATTGCCGTTATGGACGCAGGAGAAAAAATGACGCTCCCACCCATCAGGGTATTGCTGGTGGATGACCACCAGAGTCTACTGTGGGGCTTGTCCAAACTTATCGAAGGCGCCGCGCCCACCCTCGAACTTGCTGGCACAGCCAGCGATCTGGACGAAGCCCTGGAGATCGCCCGTCGCGTTCGGCCCGATATCGTGCTGCTGGATCTGGACATGAATGGCCGCAGCAGCTTTGAAATCCTGCCTGAGTTGTTGGCACTGGACGGTGTCAAGGTGATTATCCTCAGTGGCCATCGCGATCCGCTGCTGCGCCAGCAAGCCATGATGCTGGGTGCCTCGGGCTTCATCGGCAAGGACCAGCCCGCCCAGGTCATCCTCACCGCCATCGAGCGGGTGCAGGCTGGCGAAATCTGGCTCGACCGGGCCTCGATGAGCCAGGTGTTCAACGCGCTCACGCACCTGGAAGCCGACCCCGAGGCTCAACGCATCGCCAGCCTGACCGCCAAGGAGCGCGACATCATTGCCAGCCTGGCGAGCAGCGAAGGCAAACCCAACAAGATTCTGGCTGTCGAGTTGGGCATGGCGGACCACACCCTGCGCAATCACCTGTCGATCATCTACGGCAAGTTGGGTGTAAAAACCCGCCTGGCCCTCTACATGTACGTCATCCGCCACGGTCTGGCCGATCCGAACTGAATTGGCCTGACCTGTTACACACGCCGGCGTTTGATTCGCCGGCAACCCCATTACCCCTTGCTTGTTATGGCTATGACAAATGTCTCGATCCGGACAGGACATTTTCAGAGGCTGACCGGGACAAAATAAGACTTTGTTGTCTTAATGGCTGCCTATTATGAAAAGGAGCTTGGCGTAGGCGCCGAGCCAAAGTGGAGTGTCCTGCAAAGGGCTTCCAGTGTGGCCGGACCGGCCGGGGATCATTTCTTGAATATGAAGGAGAGTGAAAATGGACAAATTCATGCAAGCCGTTAGCCGTTTCATCCGTGACGAAGAAGGTGTTACCGCCATTGAATACGGCCTGATCGCGGCGCTGATTTCCATTGTGATGCTGGTCGCCCTGACAGGCGTGGGGGTAGGCGTACGGACTACGTTTACGCGGATTTGTAATGCTTTAAGCACGGCTCTGGGCGGCGGCCTTACCTGCGCTTGAAATAAGCATGTCGGGCGTTCCATGAACGCCCGGTTATTCCTGCCGGAGACAGTCCCCGGCAGCGATAACCGACTGTGGTCGTCGATAAACTTTCTCTTATAAAGGAGCGGCCGTGTTGGATGATTCGTCTCTGGTGTTGTGGTTGTCGGGCGGCATTTTGCTGAGCTTGCTTGCCGCTGCCACGATTGCCGATTTAGCCCATCGCCGCATCCCCAATCTCATTGTGCTGGCCGGCCTGCTTCTGGGCGTCACGCTCAACACGTTTCTGCCGGAAGGCTTCGGCCTTTTCAATCGCAACGGTCCCGGTGGGTTGGGTTTGATGTCTGCCCTGGGCGGCATGCTGGTGGGCGGGGGGCTGCTGCTGCCGATGTATGCACTCAAGGCCATGGGGGCGGGCGATGTCAAGCTGATGGCCATGGTGGGGACTTTCCTCTCACCTTGGCACGCCCTGTGGGCCGCGTTGATTGTGCTGCTGACGGGCGGTTTCCTGAGCCTGGCCTTTGCGATCAGAAACAGCGTCTTGCAGCGGACTTTTTCCAATCTGCGTCTGCTGTTTATCGGCGCGTTCTCCAGTTTGCTGCTGCGCGAGCCGCCCAATCTGAGCGTGGATGCCGAGTCGGCGGGGCGCGTGCCCTATGGTCTGGCCATCAGCCTGGGCACGACGACTTATCTGCTGATGCAGTATCAAGGCTGGATTGCGGTTTAGGGGAAGTCACATGGGCGTCCAGGTTCTTCAGCATGACACGGGTTCCAGCGGACGAGCGGGTTCGGTCGCGCTGATGCCGGTTCCGCCGAGCACGGTGGAAGAAACCGGGTTGCCGTTTTTCTTTCTTCTCGAACTTGTTGCCAAGAATTTGTTCCGGGGCGGCCCCCAGCGTGCCAGTGAACTGGCAGCCCGGTTGCATCTGTTGCCGGGGGTGATGGAGAGCCTGCTCAATTTCATGCGCGACGAGCACCTGATCGAGGTCCAGGCCCGCACCCAGATCGAGGGCAACGGCGCCATGACCAAGGACTTCACCTATGTGCTGACCGACCTGGGGCACGACCGGACCGGGGACGCCATGGCCCGGTGCCAGTATGCCGGCCCGGCGCCGGTGAGCCTGGCGCACTATGTGCGTCAGGTGGCGCAACAGAGCTTTCGGGACGAGCGGGTGACGCAGGAGGCGGTGCGGCGCAACTTTGGCGGCGAGGTCATCCGCCCCGGCCTGCTGGAGCAGTTCGGCGCCGCCATGAATTCAGGCAGGGCCATGTTCGTCTACGGTCCGCCTGGTGCCGGCAAAACCTATATCGCCGAGCGGCTGGTGGGGTTGATGGCAGGCGCCGTGTATATCCCCTACGCCCTGTATGTGGATGGCGAGGTGATCCAGGTTTACGACCCACTGGTGCATCAGCCGATGGAGATGGCCACCGAGAGCAAAACCCGAATCGAGCGTCACGTTGCCCAGGATGGCCGGTGGGTGCGCTGCGCCCGGCCGGTGGTGCTGAATGGGGGCGAGCTTTCGCTCTCCATGCTGGACCTGCAATTCGACAGCGAGTCGCGTTACTACACCGCGCCGCCGCAGGTGAAAGCCAACAACGGGCTGCTGATTATCGACGACCTGGGCCGCCAGCTGTCCGAGCCGCGCGTGATCATGAACCGCTGGATCGTGCCGATGGACCGCCAGATCGATTACCTGTCGCTGCACACCGGGGTGAAGTTTCGCGTGCCGTTTGACCTGAGCCTGGTGTTCAGTACCAACCTGCCGCCTTCCTCGCTGGCAGACGAGGCCTTTTTGCGCCGGCTTGGCTACAAGATTTATGTGGGCTACCTGGACGAAGCCAGCTATGGGGAAATTTTCAAACGGGTGTGCCAGGAAATTGGCGTGCTCTTTACCAAGGCCGGTTTGACGTATGTGCTCAAACGCCACGAGCGTGAACATAAACCGCTGTTGGCCTGCATCCCCAGAGACCTGGTGGGGCAGGTGCGCGATCACGCGGCCTATATGGGGCAGACCCCGGAACTGGAGGAAGGCTTGCTGGACTGGGCCTGGAACAACTATTTCGTGCATGACTGAAGCAGGAAAACGCAGGTTGGTTTGATGAGGCAGTTCTCCCTCCCGATCAGGGGGAGTTGGGATAAAGGCAGAAGGTGATGGTTTGATGTCTGCTTCTTTCCCGACCGCTCGCTTGAGGGGTGAAGAAACAGGTTTTCTTGGGAAAACCAGAGAGGAATAACCATGAAAAATACACGCGCCATAGTGATGCTGGTGATTGCCGTGCTGCTGGGGTTGGTCGCCGTGGGGGTGGCGGTGCAGTGGCTGGGCGACAAGCAGGGGGCCGGGCACAAGGTGGCGGTGGCAGCCCGTGACATGCAGCCAGGCACTGAGTTGACCGCGGATGCGGTGACCACCATCGACTGGCCGGCAGGCGAATCGCCTGCCGGCACTTTCTCAAATCCGGCCCAGCTCAACAGCCGGGTACTGAAAACCGTGGTGGCACGGGGTGAACCGCTGCTGGAAAACAAGCTGGCCCCTGTCGGCACCCGGGGCGGGCTGTCTTCCGTCATCGATCCGGGCAAACGCGCCATCACCGTGCGCGTCAACGAAGTGGTCGGCGTCGCGGGATTCGCCCTGCCGGGCAATTATGTGGACATTCTCGTCAACACCCAGGACGAGCAGCAAAAGCCGGTCTCCAAAATCGTGCTGGAAAAGATCCTGGTGCTGGCCGTGGCCCAGGAGTCGACGCGGGATGAAACCAAACCCAAGGTGGTGGACGCCGTGACGCTGGAGGTGACGCCGGAAGAGGCGGAATCGCTGGATCTGGCGCGCAGCATCGGCACCCTTTCCCTGGCGCTGCGCAACCAGATGGACCAGGAACCGATCCAGACTGCGGGCGCGCGCCGGCGCGACTTGCTGGATCCGAACGGGTCGGTGGAGAAAGCGCCTGCGACCAAAGTGGTGGTCAAGCGCGTGGTCGTCAGGTCCAGGCCCGTGGCTGCGGCCCCCAAGCCGCTCAGCCCAAGCGAAAAGATCGAGATCATCAAGGGTTTGAACCGATCCGAAGTCGAGTTCTGAATAACGCTACAGCCAAGGGAGTTCTGATATGAACAGCCACAAAGCCAAACAAACCCGCCAGTGTGCATGCATGCTCACGCTGGCGCTGATCCTGCCGATGACGGCCGCCTGGGCGGCTGACGACAAATTCGTCATCGCCGCAAAAGCGGTACCCGCGAAAAAGGCGGTCCCGATCCAGCAGCAGCCGTTATCGATGTCTGAACGTTCAGAGGTTATGCCGCCGCTTAACGTGGTGATCGGGAAATCCATACTCATCCGCCTGCCCGCGCCCATAACACGGATGTCGGTGGGCAACCCGGTGGTGGCAGACGTCAATCTCCTCAACTCCAAAGAACTTTACCTGCTGGGCAAGGAGATCGGTTCCACCAACCTGATCGTCTGGTACAAGGGCGGCGGCACCACGGTGACCGATATCAACGTGAACATCGATACCGCCAGCCTGGAATCCCGCCTGCGCGAGCTGATCCCGGGACAGAACATCCGGGTCAGCACCGCGGCGGATTCCATCGTGCTGCAGGGGACGGTATCGGATGTGTTCAAGGTCGATCAGGCGATGAACATCGCCGAAGCCTATGTGCGCAAATTCAATCGCTCCCTGGTGACCGACGTGAAAATGCCGGGTAGCGAGCAGGCCGTCAATATCTCGCTTGCCGGCGCGCAGAGCACGGGTGGCCGGGTGCAGGCCGCCGGCGCCCGCATCATCAACATGCTCAAGGTCAGCGATCCCCAGCAGGTGATGCTGGAAGTGAAGGTGGCCGAGGTGTCCAAAAGTCTGCTGGACAAACTGGGGGCCGAATTCAATATGAGCTCAGCCAGCGGCGGCTGGACGGCCGGTATCCTGTCGGACTTTCTTACCAAGAGTGGAGGGGTGCTGAGTGGGTCCCGAGGCGCGTTGAAAGCACTCAATATCGATGCCGAGAAGCAGGACGGGGTTATCAAGATTCTGGCCGAGCCCAACATCATGGCCATCAGCGGGCAAACCGGGAAATTCCTGGCCGGTGGCCGAATTTTCATCCCGGTGGCCTCGTCGAATACGGGTTTCGGCGTCCCGACCATCACCCTGGAGGAAAAGGATTTCGGCGTGAGGTTGGCGTTTACCCCCACGGTGCTGGAAGGCGGGCGCATCCATCTCAAAGTGGCGCCCGAAGTGTCGGAACTGTCGCAGACGGGCAACCCCTTCACCACCATCGGCGATGTGACCGCGGTGCTGCCCAGCTTCACCGTGCGCAACGCCGAAACCACCGTGCAGCTCAATGACGGCCAGAGCTTTGCGATTGCGGGGTTGATCAAGAATAACGTCACCGAGACGGTCAAGCGTTTCCCCGTGCTGGGTGAAATTCCCATCCTGGGCGCGCTGTTCCGTTCCAGCGAATTCCAGAACGACCGTACCGAGTTGTTGTTTGTGGTGACGCCGCGGCTGGTGAAACCCTTGCCGCCCAACTATGCGTTGCCGACCGATCATTACCATCCGCCGGGCCGGGCCGAGTATTTCCTCGGTGGCGCAATGGAAGGTTCGCCGAACCATGACACCCCCGCAGCCGCACCTGGCAACCCCGCAGCAGGTGCAGTCAATCAGCCCGCCGGTGGCTTCGAGTTGCGTTGAACAGGAGACTCACCATGAAAACGACATTCACGCCTTTTGTCATTGCGACCCTGGCTGCAGGCCTGGCCGGTTGCGCAGGCACCCCCGCGACCACCACCCCCCATCTGGATCAGTATTTTGGCCAGGCGGTGAACCAAGCCCGCGCCCAGCAGACCCTCAACCCGGACGCCTCGCGCAACGCCGACCCGGTGGCCGGCATCGACGGCAAGGCGGGGCAGGCCGTGGTCGATCGCTACTACGAGGGCATGAAGCAGGAACCCGCACCGGCCACCGTCATCAATATCGGCGGCGGTCTGGGCGGCAGTTAATTGAGGTAATTCGCCATGAACGCGATGCGGCTTCATCATCGGCAAACCGGCGCAGTCGCCATCATGACTGCGTTCGCCATCGTGTTGCTGATTGCCATGATCGGGCTGGTGGTGGACCTGGGCTACCTCTACACCCGCAAGACCGAGTTGCAGAACGCCGCCGATGCCGCCGCGCTGGCTGGCGCGCGCGAACTCAACGGCACTACGGCCGGGGTGACGGCGGCGGCGGCGCAGGCCATTGCGCTGGCGGCGGCCAACAGCTCGGATCTGGACGCCACCCCGGTGGCCATCGCTAACGCCAACATCGAGTTCGGCCCCCTCCCCAGCGGCCCCTGGTCGAGCGTGGCGGCGGCCACCGCGGCGCCGACGGATAAATATTTCATCAAGGTGGACACCCGCGGCATCCTCCAGGGCAGCCGCCCCACCTGGTTCATGGGGGTGATATCGGCTGGCTTGGCCAATACCAATACTTTTGGTATGGCAGTGGCGGGTCGCACGGTGTGCGAGGGCCTGCCCGTATTTACCTGTGTCCGGCCCGGCGGGGGGGCGCCCGATTATGGTTTTGTCAAAGGCACCAGTTACCGCCTGGCGCCTTCCGAGAGCACGCCGCCCAACGTCGGCCCGGGCAATATCGGCTGGATGGACCCGGTTCCGCCCGGCGCGCCTGGCCTCATCAGCGGCGCTAACGACATGCGCGAGATCCTTTGCCGGGGGCAGACCTATTGCATCGCTGTGGGCACCTATACTTCGCTGACCCAGCCAGCCTTCAACCCCATGATGGATGCGCTGAATACCCGTTTCGGCGTCTATCAGGGGACGCTGAATGATGCCGTCCACAAGCAGGCCTGCCCGGCTGACACCAATGTCAAGGAATACCCCTACGGCGCGGCGGCAGGCAGCGGATCGCCCGTTGACTGGCTGGCAGTGACCCCGTTAGACAAGCAGGGCCTGGCTGGCAGCGAAACCGTGGTGGCTGGTAGCCCGAAAATTGTTCACTGGGCGGCTGTGCGCCCGGCAGCCGGTGACACGCCGGCGGTGTCCGGCGGCTATCCGGCCACAGGCACGCCTTACGGCCAGTCAGCGACAAGCGGTTCTCCCCAGTACCATCAGTCCCCCCCCAGCACCTTGGGCGGAGATTCGGTGGCGAGCCAAGCCGGACGCCGCATTGTCACCCTGGGGATCGCCAGCAACTGCCCGAGTCTGGTCGGGTCGGGCGATCCGGTGAACATTGTCGCTTTTGGTCGTTTTCTCATGCAGCTGCAGGGGGTCGGAAACGGACCGAATAAGGGCTTCCACGGCGAATTCATCGATACGGTGCCCACCCCGCCCGTGATGCTGCCGGAAATCAAGCTCTATCGCTGATACAGATCATGAACAAGCAAGCTCGACTCTTTCCGCTTCACCCTACCCAGCGCGGTGCGGCGGCGATTGAATTCGCCTTTATCCTGCCGGTGCTGCTGCTGATATTTACCGGGATGGTCGAGTACGGTCGCGCCATGTGGCATTACGATGCCCTGGCCAAGGGGGCGCGGGATGCGGCACGCTACCTGTCCACCGTGCCCACTGCCAGCCTCGGCAGCGAGGCCACCTCGGCCACCTCCATTAGCCGCATGATTGTGTCCAATGCGGCGAGCACGGCCGGGGTGGCCGGCTTGGCCCCCGCCACCGACATCACCATCAGCTGCGCGCCGACGGCCTGCGGCAGCGCGGTCGCACCGACCACGGTGACGGTGGACATCAATTACCCCTTC
>NCIF01000200.1 GCA_002256785.1 Hydrogenophilales bacterium 17-61-9 | reverse complement strand
CCTGCGCAACGCGGGTGTGACGGTCAAGGTCGACTACGACGCCACCAACAAGAAGTTCCTCTTCACCTCCAGCCGCTACGGCGCGGCATCCAAGGCTGAGGTGACGTCCGTGGACACCGACACCTTGACGAAAACGGGTATCGGGGTGAAGGCCGGCACGGACGGGGTGGACGTGGCGGGCAGCATCAACGGCGTGAGCGCAACGGGTTCCGGGCAATACCTGACTGGTGCGGTCGGCGACAGTTCGGCGGGGATGAAACTGCAAATCACCGGCGGTGCCACGGGCGCGCGCGGCACGGTCAATTTCTCCAGAGGTTATGCCCAGCAACTGGACAAGATGGCGGAAACCCAGTTGTCGAGCGCCGGCCCCATCTCCAGCCGGGCCGAGGGGATCAATCGTTCCATCGAGAGCCTCGGCGATCAGCGCGATGCCTTTATTCGCCGTCTTACCAGCATGGAGAAACGCTATCGCGCCCAGTTTACCGCGCTGGACTCCATGCTCAGCAACATGAACAGAACCAGTTCTTTTCTGACCCAGCAACTGGCCAATCTGCCCGGCAGCAGCCGGAACTGATAAATCAGGAGATAGACGTGTACACAAATTCACGAAACGCCGCCCATGCTTATGCCAATGTTGGCCTGGAAACCGGCGTGGTCGCAGCCAACCCGCACCAGCTCATCCTGATGCTGTACGAAGGCGCCGAACTCGCGGTCAGGATGGCGATCAAGCACATGAACGATGGCGATATCGCCAGGAAATCTGCCGCCATTACCAAGGCCAGCACCATCATGCTGGATGGCCTGAAAGCCGCGCTCGACCCCCAGCAGGGCGGCGAAATCGCACAGCGGCTGGATGCGCTGTACGACTACATGAGCAGCCGCCTGATGCTCGCCCACGTGAAAAACCAGACCGCGCCATTGGAAGAAGTGCTGGGCCTGCTGCAGGAACTGCACGGCGCCTGGAAGCAGATCGGCAGCGCAGGCTCGGCCGCACCGCAGCCTTCCCACGCTTCTTTTGTCGCCTGACCCGGAGACCCCCATGACCAGCCACGAAATGCTCACCACCTACGAATCGCTCTCCGAACTCACCGGCTGCATGCTGAACGCCGCCTGCGAAGGCGAATGGGATGATCTGGCCGCGCTGGAGCAGCGCTGCCGGGGCTACGTCGGCAGCCTGATGCAGGCCGCGCCGCTGCCGCTGAGCGAGACCGAGCAGCGCGCCAAGGTGGCGATCATCCGCGCCATCCTGCAGAACGACGCCAAGATCCGTGCGCTGACCGAGCCGCGCCTGCACGAACTGCAGCAGCGGCTGCACATGACACGCTCCGGCCAGCGCGGCGTCGACGCTTACGGCGCACAGCGGGCGTAAGCAGAGGCTCGATGTTCCCGGTTCAGTACCTGGCCCGCGTTCTGGATGTCCCGCCCACGCCGGACAGCCCCGGCCGGCCGCTGTCCGGCCTGGTAGGGGTCCAGCCGGTACTGAACGCCACCCAACGCGACCAGGCCGGGCCGCGTGCCGTATTCGACCGGCTGGAAATCGGCCAGGCGCTGACCGGGCTGGTCAAGAGCACGGCGAAGGGCATTTCGCTGGTCGAAGTCCAGGGGCAAACCGTTGCGATGCGGCTGCCCCACCCGGCTGCACCCGGCGACACCCTGCGCCTGCGCTTTGCCGGCCATATGCCGCAGGCGGTGTTTCTGCTCGCCCCCCCCGAATCCGCGGCCGGCGATGCCCCGCAGCTGAGTCAGACCGCGCGCATGCTGAGCGACCTGATGCAGCAGCTGCCGGGCCGAAACGCCCTGCCCACGCTCTCCCCGCCCGGCCCCCTGCTCGACCAGGCAACGACGAATCCGGCCCTGATCGCGCTCGCGCTACGCACTGCGCTGGTGCGCAGCGGACTGTTTTACGAGTCGCACCTGGCCAACTGGGCGGTCGGCCAGGACAGCCTGGACGGCCTGATGCAGGAGCCGCAAAACAAGCTGGCGGCGGCCGAGGCCGCGCGCGCCGCGGCCAGCCCCTTGGCCCTGCTCAATGCAGCGGAAACGTCCGCCCCGAAGCCGCTCAACCCGATGCACGCCCTGCTGTCGCAGCAGTTGCAGGTGCTGGAGTCGCCCCAGTTCGTCTGGCGTGGCGAGGTATGGCCGGGCCAGGTGCTGGAATGGCATCTGCGCCACGAAACCGAACACGCGCAGGATCAATCGGCCGCGATGCCCGGCGACGAGGCCGATGCCGGCTGGGAATCGACACTCAAGTTGAGCTTGCCGCAACTCGGCACGGTGACCGCGCACATCAAGCTCGATGCGAATCTGGCGTTCAGCATCCGTCTGGTGCCGGAGCAGGCCGAAGTCGAACCCCTGCTGCGGCGAAACCAGAGCCGACTAATGAAACAACTGGCGGCGGCGGGCTGCACGCTGCAGACGCTGGCAGTACGACAAGATGATGCCGCCGACGCCTGACAAGCAGCGCGCCGCTGCGGCGATCGCCTACCGCGAAGGCGATGGTGCGCCGCGCGTGGTCGCCAAGGGGCGCGGCATTCTGGCCGACAACATCATCGAGCGGGCGCGCGCATCCGGGGTGTACGTTCACGAATCGCGCGAGTTGCTGGCGCTGCTGATGCAGATCGACCTCGACAGCCACATCCCGCCTCAGTTATATATCGTGGTGGCCGAACTGCTGGCCTGGCTCTATCATCTGGAAGAAGCCGAAAAGGCCGCCCCGACTCTTAACGCCTGACCCTATGCCTTCCTCTCCGCAACACAACTTTAGTTCTGCCGGCCACGACGAGCTGCTGGCGCGCTATACGCTGCATTCGCGCGCGGATATTCTGTTCCAGCTGCGAGCGATCCAGAAACGCAAGCTGCTGGTCAATCTCGACCTGCTAAACAGCCGGCAGATTGTCGTCACGTCGGTGCTGGCGGTGAACGAGACCAGGAACACGCTGATCCTCGACAGCGCCCGGGGCGATGCGCTCAACCAGGAACTGATGTCCGGCAAGGGCGCGGAGTTCGTCGCCCAGCTCGACGGCGTCTCGATCTCGTTCGCCACCGGCCCGGTGGCTGGGTGCAAGTACGAGGGTGCGCCCGCGCTGCGCATTGCCCTGCCGACGTCGCTGGTCCGACTGCAGCGCCGCGAGCATTTC
>NCIF01000199.1 GCA_002256785.1 Hydrogenophilales bacterium 17-61-9 | reverse complement strand
ACGCCCCTGCCGCAGTCGCGGCCGAGGGCGGTCCCGGCCGCGCGGCCGAAGAAACTCGCGGCGGCCGGCGGCGGCAACGAGGAGTGGGAAGAGTTCTGAGCCATGTGCGCAACGGCGTGCTGCAGCCAGCGCGGTTGCGGGTGAAGCACCGTGCTCACATGGGCAACTACCTCGCAAGCCCATGCTGTTTGACGACCGGAATAATGCACATTTAACGGTGACAAAAATGATGAACAATGGAAGGCGAATCGATTTGGCGTCGACGAATGTCGAATACGAGCTGCGCGAAGGCGAGTCGCTCGTTACCAAGACCGATCTCAAGGGGCGGATCGTTTATGCCAACACCGCCTTCATGGAAGCAAGCGGCTTCAGCGAAGCCGAGCTTGTCGGCAGCACCTACAACATCGTGCGGCACCCGGAGATGCCGGCGGAGTTGTTTGCCGACTTCTGGGCCACGCTGGGAGAGGGGCTTCCCTGGACCGGTCTGCTGAAAAACCGGCGCAAGAATGGCGATTACTACTGGGTGGTCGCCAATGTGACACCGATCCGGAAAAACGGCGCCACGAATGGATATATGTCCGTATGCAACAAGCCCACACGACAGCAGATCGTAGAAGCCGACCGCATTTATCGATCGATCAAAGAGGGGAAGGCGGGTGGGTTGGTGATCGTGCGTGGCAACGCGACCAGCACCAGCCTGATTAGCAGACTGACTTCCATCAGGAGGATTCCCGTCAGCGTGCGAATCACGCTGACCACAGGCCTTGGCGCCGCGCTGATGTTTGCCCTGGGCATGCTCGGCTGGTGGGAAACCAGCGCTTTGGTCGAGGCCTCCGGCAGGCAGAGCTGGATACCGGAACTGATTGCTGTCGCGGGCAGCGTGGGGGCTGTTTTGTCGGTACTTTTCGGTTACTTCATCTCACGTACGATTCTGCGGCCGCTCGACAGCGCCCTTGAGGTCGCGCACGCAATCGCCGGAGGCGATTTGTCGCTTCGCTTCGAGATGGCTGCCTGGGATGAGACCGGGCAGCTTATGCGCGCACTCAATCAGATGAATGCCAACATGATGGCGGTGGTATCCGATATCGGATCGAACGTGGATAACATCCGGGTCGCTTCCCGCGAGATCGCCACGGGCAATGCCGACTTGTCTGCCCGCACCGAATCGCAGGCGTCGAGCCTGGA
This sequence comes from Hydrogenophilales bacterium 17-61-9, assembly GCA_002256785.1. Taxonomy (GTDB): domain Bacteria; phylum Pseudomonadota; class Gammaproteobacteria; order Burkholderiales; family Thiobacillaceae; genus Thiobacillus. The sequence continues at coordinate 2,000 of NCIF01000199.1, read as the reverse complement.
AGAGACCGCCAGTTCGATGGAAGAGCTGACCAGCACCGTCAAGCAGAACGCCGAGCATGCCCATCACGCGAGCAAGCTGGTGATGTCGACGGCAGACATTGCGGCGAATGGCGGCAAGGTGGTCGGCAAAGTCGTCGACACCATGGCCTCGATCAAGGACAGCTCCAGGAAGATAGCCGACATCATTGGCGTCATTGACGGCATTGCATTCCAGACCAACATTCTTGCGCTGAACGCTGCGGTTGAAGCCGCGCGTGCGGGCGAGCAGGGTCGCGGTTTTGCCGTCGTTGCCAGCGAAGTGAGGAACCTTGCCCAGCGCAGCGCCGGTGCGGCCAAGGAGATCAAGGCCCTGATCCAGGATTCGGTGGAGCAGGTCGAGGCCGGCAGCAAGCTGGTCGACGAGACCGGGGAAGCGATGGACGACATCGTGACCTCGGTTGAACTGGTGGCCGACATCATGGGCGGGATTGCCACGGCGAGCCAGGAGCAGAGCGCCGGCATCGAACAGGTCAACCAGGCGGTCGGCCAGATGGACGAGATAACGCAGCAGAACGCAGCCCTGGTTGAACAGGCGGCGGCGGCGGCCGAGAGCCTGCGGGAGCAGGCGGCCAGGCTGGCCGAGGCGGTCAGCGTGTTCCGGCTGGACAGCATGATTGCGAATCCGCGAATCGAACGTGCGGCCGTTCAAAAGCGGGAACAGCCGGTGGCGAAGAAGGCGATGCCGTCTGCGCCATTGCCGGCGTCGCATTCGAAGAGGCTGGCGGCGGTTGCCGGCGGCGACAGTGACGAGTGGGGGGAATTCTGAGCCCGGGACATTCCGTAATGAAAAAGAACTGTCTATTCCCGCAATTATTTAGCCCTCAGGAGCAAACATCATGAAACTTGGCCAGAAACTGCCTCTCGCCTTCGTGGCGGCTCTTCCGACTGCCATCGCGGGGCCTGCCTGTGAACTACTGATTATCTATTCGCCAAGGAGAAAGAAATGAACCACACCAAGGGCGCACGCATGAAAGTCGCCACCGCTATGGGACTGGGCTTTGCGCTGGTCATCTTGCTGGGGCTGGCCATTGCCATTATCGCCCGCGTCCAGCTGGAGCGGGCCAGCAACGAAGCAAAACAGCTGGTCGATGATCGCATGACCAAGGTGGTGTGGGTCCGCATCATTCAGACCAACCTGAATTTACAGGCACGTGCCGTACGAGATATTGCCCTGGCCAACGACGAAAATGTGAAGCAGGCCGAGAAGAAACACATCGGCGAGTTGCGCGCCGAAACTGGTGCCATGTTCAAGAAGTTGGAGGAAACGATCAATACCGAACAGGGCGCCCGGATACTCAAAAGCGCGCTCGCCGCCCGCAATGCCTACAACACCGCCATGAACCGGGCGATTGAAACCGGCCTTGCCGGCGACATGGAGGGAGCGCGCGTGGTTTTGAGCGGCGAGGGCCGCCAGGCCCAGAGTGCACTCGCTCAGCCTCTGGAGGATCTGGTCAAACTGCAAGTGGGCTTGATGCATGAATCAGCCAAGCGTGTGCAAGATATTGCTGCCACCACCAGCCTGTTGATGCTGGTGATTGCCGTCATCGCCGTTGTCGCAGGCGCCGCAATTGCCTGGTTCCTGACCCGCTCCATCACCCGCCAACTGGGTGGCGAACCTGACTATGCTTCCGCCGTGGCGCGTGAAATCGCCGCCGGTAACCTGGCTGTGGAAGTCAATATCAAAGCCGGCGATAAAACCAGCCTGCTGGCCAATATGCGAGACATGCGCGACAGTCTGGTGAAGGTCGTCGGCCAGGTACGCATCGGCACTGACACCATAGCGACTGCATCGACGCAGATTGCGGCGGGCAATCTCGATCTATCGTCGCGCACCGAAGAACAGGCCTCCAGCCTTGAGGAAACCGCCAGTTCGATGGAAGAGCTGACCAGCACCGTCAGGCAGAACGCCGAGAACGCCCGCCAGGCCAACCAGCTTGTCGTCTCCACCGCCGACGTTGCGG
>NCIF01000198.1 GCA_002256785.1 Hydrogenophilales bacterium 17-61-9 | reverse complement strand
CTATGCCGGCGCGGCGCGCGACTTCGTGCTCGGCGTGCGCATGATCGACGGCACCGGCCAGCCGCTGCGCTTCGGCGGCCAGGTGATCAAGAACGTCGCCGGTTACGACGTGTCGCGGCTGATGGTCGGCGCGCTCGGCACGCTCGGTTTCCTCACCGAAGTTTCGCTCAAGGTGCTGCCGAAACCGGTGACCGAAGTCTCGCTGCAATTCGAGCTGGATGAAGCCGCCGCCATCCTGAAAATGAACCAGTGGGCGGGGCAGCCGCTGCCGCTGTCGGCGACGTCGTGGCATGCCGGTCTGCTGACGGCGCGGCTGTCGGGTGCAGCATCCGCGGTGCAGACCGCGCAGTCACGGATCGGTGGAGAAACCCTGAAGGACGCGTCCGCCTTCTGGCAACGCCTGCGCGACCAGACGACGCCTTTTTTCAACAAGCGTTCGTCCGCGTCAACTCACGGGCTGTGGCGACTAGCCGTCAATCCGGCTACGCCGCCGCTTGCCGTCTCGAATCGACTCGCAGCCGACGCGCAATGGATCGAATGGGGCGGCGCAGTACGCTGGCTGATCAGCGACCAGCCAGCGGCGACGCTGCGCGAAGCCGCCAGAACAGCCGGTGGCCACGCCACGTTGTTCCGCGGCGACGCCCCGGTCGACGGCGTGTTTACGCCGCTCGCGCCCGCGCTGCTGGCGCTGCATCGCAACCTGAAACAGCGCTTCGATCCCAAGGGCATCTTGAATCACGGACGGCTCTACCCGAACTTCTGACATGCAAACCACCCTCGCTGAATCCTTCCGCAACACCCCCGAGGGCGACACCGCCGAACGCATTTTGCGCAGTTGCGTGCATTGCGGGTTTTGTCTCGCGACCTGCCCGACCTATCAAATTCTCGGCAACGAACTCGACTCGCCGCGCGGCCGCATTTATCTGATGAAGCAGGTGCTCGAAGGCGCAACGCCGACGGCGAAGACCCAACTGCACCTCGACCGCTGCCTGACCTGCCGCAACTGCGAAACCACCTGCCCGTCCGGCGTGGAATACGGCAAGCTGCTCGACATCGGCCGCCAGATCGTCGAAGAAAAAGTGGGCCGCAGCATGCGCGAAACCGCGACCCGCGCCGTACTCAAATCCAGCTTGCTGTCGCCCACGCTGTTTAACACCGCGCTGAAGCTTGGCCAAAGCGTGCGTGGCCTGATGCCCGGTTTTCTGCAAGCGCGCATCCCCGCGGCCGAGACATCGGGCAGCTGGCCGGCGCCGCGCCATGCGCGCAGAATGCTCGTGCTCGAAGGCTGCGTGCAGCCCGGCCTCAAGCCCAACATCAACGCCGCCACCGCACGCGTGCTCGACCGCATCGGCATTTCGCTGATCGCCGCGGACCGGACCGGCTGCTGCGGCGCGCTGGCGCACCACCTCAACGACCATGACGATGGCCTCGCCGCCGCGCGCCGCACCATCGACGCCTGGATTCCGCATCTCGATGCCGGCGTGGAGGCCATCGTGATGACGGCATCGGGCTGCGGGGTGATGGTGAAGGATTACGGCTGGCTGCTGCGCAACGACCTGGCGTATGCGGAAAAAGCCGCGCGCGTCTCCGCCGCAACGCAAGACATTTCGGAAATTCTTGGCGCCGAGCGCAAGGCGCTGTCACACCTGACGCCCGAGCCCGCCCGCCTTCCCCCCAAACGCATTGCCTACCACCCCCCCTGCACCCTGCAGCACGGCCAGAAACTCACCGGCGATGTCGAAACGCTGCTGGCGCAAGCCGGTTTCGAGCTGACGGCGGTGGCCGAAAACCACCTGTGCTGCGGCTCGGCCGGCACCTATTCGATCCTGCAGCCGGAGATTGCCGGCGCGCTCAGGACGCGCAAGCTCGAGCACCTGCAGGCGGATGCGCCGGAGACGATCGTCACCGCCAACATCGGCTGCCTGACCCATCTGCAATCGGGCAGCCAGGTTCCGGTGCGGCACTGGGTGGAACTTCTGGACGAGGCGCTGGCCCTATCTCGATCATCCTCCGAAAGACCCGCATGATTTTCAAACAACTGTTCGAACCCGTTTCCAGCACCTACACCTACCTCATTGGCTGCGAGGTCACCGGCCAGGCGCTGCTGATCGACCCGGTGCTGCCGACCTGGGCGCGCGACCTCGGCGAGATCAACACACTGGGGTTAAAGCTTGCCTACACGGTAGAAACGCACATCCACGCCGACCACATCACCTCGGCCAAAAAGCTGAAGGACGTCGCCGGCAGCCGGATCGCCGGTCCCGCGCTCGACCGGTTGCCATGCACCGATGTCGGCATCGTCGACGGCACGCCGTTTGCGATGGGCTCGGTCGAGCTGACGCCGATCCACACCCCCGGCCACACCGACAACCATTTTGCCTATGCCCATGCCGGCCGGCTCTACAGCGGCGATGCGCTGCTGATCGAGGCCTGCGGCCGCACCGACTTCCAGAGCGGCAGCACCATCGGCCAGGAAAAGGCGCGCAACCCCCGCCTCGGCGGCGATCGCACGCTGGAAGATTTTGTTGCGCTGATGAACGGCCTGAAGCTTGCCTATCCCAAATTCATCGACTACGCCGTGCCCGGCAACCAAGGGTGCGGCATTTGCCCGCCCGGCGTGCCGGAGCATTTGCAGCAGTATTGCGCGCAGATTGCAGAGAGCCGGCAAGGCTAATTGAGCTTGGCGCCGGCAGGCGGCGGGGGTAAAAGATCGTCGGGCTGATTGAGGTTGGCAAAACAGGCGGCATCAAAGCGCACCGTCGTTGAAGCCAGCCCCGCCTGCCAATGGCGCACCGCCCGTTCGCCACGCGCGAGAAAGACGGCGAGGCTGTCGCGCTGATCACTGCGCACGATAAAGCAGCTGTGATGGGTGCGCGCGTCGTCCGCCGCAATCGCCAGCGGCACGTTTGCCTGCTGCGCGGCTTCCCGCAATCGCGCCACCAGATCGGCCGGCAGATGGGGCGTGTCGCAAGGCACGACCACCAGCCAGTCGGCGTCCACAGCGTCCAGCGCCGCCAGCACGCCGGCAAGCGGGCCGGGGTAATCAGGCAGCGTGTCCGGCAAAATGCGATGGCCGTACGTCGCATACGCATCAAGATTGCGGTTGGCGCTGATGACGCATTCGTCAACTTGCGGCGTGAGGGCGGCAAGCGCCCACTCGATCAGCGGGCGCCCCTGATACGCGACCAGGCCTTTGTCGACACCGCCCATGCGACGCCCCGCTCCGCCGGCCAGGATGACAGCGGCTATCCGTTCAAGGTCGGGCATAAAGGTAAAAGCGATCGGAGCGATCGCCAGGCCGCGCACCTTCCCACTGTTTGACCCAGCCGGGCGGGACCTTCGGCGCCCTCTCATGACGGCGGGTTTCCATCAACAGCCAGTTACAGCGCGCGTCGTCGGCGAGCTGGCGCCCGCTGTGGTAGGCCAGCAGCCAGCGTTGCTGGTGGCGTATCCGATAGGGTTGTATACATTCGGCGGGCGGCACGTGGGCGGCGAGCACGCCGCCCACGCTGGCATAGCTCAGCCGGCGATCGAGCGGCGCCTGAAACAGCGCCATCAGCAGCGCCCAGATAAAGGTCATGCTCGCGGTCCAGACCAGAATAGGACGCAGCGGCGAGCGCTGGACGCGGGCAAGAAAAACCACCCAGATCAAGGTGACAACCGCCCCCAAACCCAGCGCCCAGGGACGAAATTCCCCTACGCCGGTCAAGCCCAGCCTGGTCAAGCGCGAGGCCAGACGAGCCGGTGCGCCAAAATCGTGCGCGCTCCAGTACACCCAGAACACCAGTCCGAGGAAGCCAAACAGCATGACCCCGAACCAGAGCAGCGCATTGGCTGCGCCGCGCTGCAAGGTCAACAATCCGGACGCTGCAAGCAGCGAAAGCGGCAGCAGAAAAATGAGGCCCTGTTCCTCGGCGGGATGGGCATCGAACGTATACAAAACGAGCAGCCCCAGGAACGCGCCGACGGGCATCGCCACACCCGGTGTTTTCCACTGGCGCCGGTTGCGGTACACCGCCCAGGCCGCCAACGGCCAGGCCGGCCAGGCATACCAGCCCAGAATGCCCGGATAGTAAAAGGGCGCCTTGCCGGTGTCGCCCATCCAGCGCTGCAGGTTGAACGCGCGCGCAAACGGAATGCCCTGTGTCGTCAGATAGGCCAGCCAGAGTGCGCCTGCGGCCAGCGCCAAGGCTGCGGCCCAGGCAAACGCGCGGCGCGCGGACGGCGTGCGGTAATCCGCGAGTCCGATCGCCAGACCGCCGGCCAGAAGCAGGAACAAGGCGGCTTCGGCCGCGCCGCCCGCGAGCAGCATCGACACCGCACCGACCCCAAGCACCCAGCCGCCACGCGGATCGCGCGGCAGGCTGACAAGGCCGCACAGCATGATTGCGGCGGCGGCAAATTGCGCGGTGGCGGCGTTGAGCTCGTGGCCGCGCACCAGCAGGCCCATGCAACCCAGCAGGGTCAGTGCAGCGGCCCAGCCGGCCTCGCTGCCATATAAAACGCGGGCTGCACGTGCGACAAAAAACAGCGCCAACCCAATAAACAGACCCGAGGCCAGCCGCGCGCCGTCAGCCAAAGGCAGAAAAGACGAAGTCAGCCATGCCGTGGCGGCGGCCACCCAGTAATACAAGGGCGGGGTGGCGGCTACGCTCTGCGGCGCCGCCCCGCTTTGCAGCAGCATCCACAGCTGCACAAAGTGATCGCCATCGCCGCCTTTCCAGGGCGCGTGTCCGACCAGCCCGGGCAGCAGCCAGGCCAGGGTGAGCAGCAACAGGCCTGCCTGCGGCAGAGAAAACGTGCGTTTATTGAACAATTTTAAGGAGCCGGCCGGGAGCGGGTTCGCCACGCGGGTAAAGAGCGTTCATCAGACGTAACTGGCTTTCTGCGGCATCGCCCAGTGGCGACTGCCGGGCCAGCGCCGCCATGGTCGTGCCCGGCTGGGCGGTGACCAGCTTCAACACATAAGGCCGCGCTGCCAGCTTTTCGGCCGGCGTAATCGCGTGGAAGCTGTTGATTGCGCCGCGTAGCGTACTGCGCTCGCGATTGTAGGCGGGCTTGTCCCTGGCCATGCCGGCAATCAGATACTGCGTGCCATTAAACACGACGGCGGTGACCACCACCGGCTTGCCCTGCTGCGCGCCCGCGGCAAACGCGGCAGGATAGCCGCTGAGGCTGCCACTGTCGTAGCGCGCGCCGGGATCCAGCTTGAGGCCTTGCTGCAAGGTTTCCAGTGGCTTGTCGTTCCTGGGCCCCTGCTGCAACTCAATCAGCGCGTCGCCTTGCGGGCTGACTGCCATAACCCGGTCGGGGCGGTTTTGCACCGTCCAGCCCCGCGGGAACTGGATTGCCAGACCGAGCGGGACGTGTAACAGCGCATTATTGCGAATCACGCCCTGATCGGGGCTATCGCCAAAATAGACGCCCGCCATTTTTTGCAGGTACGCGCTGCGGCCCTCGCGGGGATTGGCGACGGCGTACTTGTTCGCCTCGCCCACCACTTGCTTGAGACGGGCATCGTTACTTGGGTGGGTGTCGAAAATGCCGTGATACGTGCTGGGCTTCTTGCCGTCGCGGCGGGCCTGTTCGGCCGCAAACAGCTCCTGGTTTTTCAACACGCCGATCACCGCGATCATCGCCTGCGGGTT
>NCIF01000024.1 GCA_002256785.1 Hydrogenophilales bacterium 17-61-9 | reverse complement strand
AACGCATCGTTTGACACGATTGCGATCAACCGCACGCCCAAGAATTCGCTTGGCAATAATCATCCCCAGCCGTGGAAAACCCGCCGGATTGGGGCGCACCATTACCATCAAAAAATCCGTTCGGGCGCGCTGGTTTTCAGCAAACACCCGATCGAAATCGGATTTTTCGACCATGCGTGCATCGCGAAGGCGTAATCCCCCCGCATTTTTGGCGCGCGCGTTGATTCCTTATACAGCCAGACGTGTACGGCCTTTGGCGCGACGCGCATTGATAATGTTACGGCCCGCCTTGGTTTTCATGCGGGCGCGAAAACCATGCGTGCGTTTGCGGCGTACGGTCGAAGGTTGGTAAGTACGTTTCATCGGGGTTCCTTTCAGGCTGTCTGCGGCCGTCCGGATAAATCCTGACAACCAAACCCAACAACCAATCAAAAAATGTGTTGAAAAACCGCATATTAAACCTGCTTTACGGGGCCGCTGTCAAGCAAATCCCCCGGCTTGAGCCAGCCGCTGAAATCTGTCCTGCCTGTGGATAACCTCGCCGAAGGAGAGTAAGATCCGCATTCGAATCCCATGCCGCTTATCGCCCGCCACCCATCCCCTATGGATTCTTTTTGGGACCTTTGCCAAGAGCGCTTTCGCGCCAGTTTGACCCAGCAGCAATTCAGCACCTGGATCAGGCCCCTGGTATTTGACGACGCTGGCGGCGACGTTCGCATCCTCGCGCCCAACCATTTTGTAATGGACTGGGTGCGGGAAAAATTTGCCGACAACATCGACGGATGGGCGCAGGAATTTTATGCGCGGCCCATTGCCATCACCTACGCATTGGGGAAAAAGAGCGCCGCGCCGCGCCCGCCGACTTCGACCAGGGTGGCTGCCGCCCCTTCAAACGGGCCGGCAAGCGTCGTCGCCCCCACCCAGGTCGGTCTGCGCATCAACCCGGCATTCAACTTCGATAATTTTGTCTCCGGGCGGGCCAACCAGCTGGCGCGTGCCGCCGCGCTGCAAATTGCCAATAACCCTGGCGTGGCATACAACCCCTTATTCGTCTATGGCGGCGTCGGTCTGGGTAAAACCCACCTGTTGCAGGCCATCGGCAACACCGTGCGCCAGGCCAACCCCGACGCCCGCATCAGCTACATCCATGCCAACGACTATGTTGACGATGTGGTGAAAGCCTATCTGAACAAACAGTTCGACGATCTCAAGCGGCGCTATATGTCGCTGGATCTACTGCTGGTCGACGATATCCAGTTCCTGGCCAAAAAAGACCGTACCCAGGAAGAGTTTTTCTACGTGTTTAACTCGTTGATTGAAAACAAAAAACAGATAGTCATCACCTGCGATACCTTTCCCAAGGAAATCACGGGGCTGGATGACAGGCTAAAATCCCGCTTTGCCTGGGGATTGACGGTTGCAGTCGAACCACCCGAGCTGGAAATGCGTGTCGCCATTCTGCTGGCCAAGGCGCAATCGGAAAACACCAAGCTTGAAGAGAATGTGGCGTTTTTCATTGCCAAACAGGTGCGCTCCAACGTGCGGGAACTTGAAGGCGCGCTGAAACGGGTGATCGCTTTTTCACGGTTTCACGAAAAACCGATCACGCTGGAGCTGGTAAAAGAAGCATTGCGCGACCTGATCGCCTCAACCTCACGCATTGTTTCGATCGAAAACATCCAGAAAACCGTCGCCGACTTTTACAAATTAAAAGTCTCTGACATGTTTTCCAAAAAACGCACCCGCAATCTGGCCCGGCCACGCCAGATTGCCATGGCCCTGTCAAAAGAACTGACCAACCAGAGCCTGCCGGAAATTGGCGAATCGTTTGGCGGACGTGATCACACCACCGTCATTCATGCATGTCGTAAAGTAGCGGAATTACGTGAAACCGAAGTGGATATCGGACGGGATTACCTGGTGTTATTACAAAGCCTGACTGGCTGAGGATGAAATGTGGATAAGGTGGTTTGTGAAAATTGCGACGGAAATCTATCCCCACTCCTCCCACTTTGCCAAGGGTTTGTCCACACCCCAAAAACGATCATAATATTTTGTTTTTATTAAAAAAATAAACTTACACACAGATTTTGGTCGCCTTTATTATGATTCTCAGGAATATATAAATGCTATTAGTACAAAGCGAACGCAACACACTCCTCAGTTCCTTGTCCGCAGTGGTCGGGGTCGTCGAACGACGTCATACCCTGCCCATCCTGTCGAATCTGTTGCTGGAGAAAAAAGGCGGCAAGCTCACCCTGCTGGCGACTGATCTCGAATTGCAGATCAGCACCCGGCAGGACGTGGAAACCGGCGAGGATTTCGCCATCACCATTGCTGCCCGCAAGCTGTTCGACATCGTGCGGGCGCTGCCTGATACCGCCAAGGTCAAACTCGACAGCAAGGACAGCCAGGTGGTGGTGAGCGCGGGCAAGTCGCGCTTCACCCTGCAAACCCTGCCGGCCGCGGATTTTCCGCGGGTGGAAACCGGGGCCGGGCTGGGCGCGGTGATCAGCCTGCCGCAAAAAACCCTGAAGCGTCTGCTGCAACTGGTGCAATTCGCCATGGCCAGCCAGGACATCCGCTACTACCTCAACGGCATGTTGCTGGTGCTGGAAGGCAAGCAGCTGCGCGTGGTGGCCACCGACGGCCACCGTTTGAGCTATGCCGAAACGCAACTGGAGACCGAGGCGGAAGCGCGCGAAGTCATCATCCCGCGCAAGACCGTGGTCGAATTGTCCAAGCTGCTGGGCGATGTCGACGATCCGGTTGAACTGCGCATCGGCGCCAACCAGGTCACCATCACGCTGCCGGGAACCGAATTGGTGACCAAGGTGGTGGACGGCAAATTTCCCGACTACCAGCGCGTGATTCCGGTGAACCAGCCGCGCCACCTCAAGGCCAACCGCCAGAACGTGATGCAGGCGCTGCAGCGTGCGGCGATTCTGTCGAACGAAAAATTCCGCGGCGTGCGCCTGGTGATGAGCGAAAACACGCTCGGCATCGTGTGCAACAACAACGAGCAGGAAGAAGCCGCCGACGAGATCGAGGTCAGCTACAACGGCGAACCGCTGGACGTGGGATTTAACGTGACCTATCTGCTCGACGGCCTGGGCGCGCTGGGCAGCGAAGAAATTATCCTGTCGCTGGCCGACGCGAACAGCAGCATGCTGCTGACCAGCGAGGGCGAAGCCGGCTTCAAGTATGTCGTGATGCCGATGCGAATTTAAGCGCTGATTTGAATTTACGTTCGGTGCATTCAGACACAACCAGACTTCGTTTCACACTGCAATAATCGACAGGAATTCCCCGTGCGGGGGTTAAATACCATGAGCGACAAGCCCGACAACGCGCTGCCCGGCAACACCAATGGCGGATACGATGAAGACAGCATCCAGCAGCTGGAAGGCCTGGAAGCGGTGCGCAAGCGTCCCGGCATGTACATCGGCGATACCTCGGACGGTTCCGGCCTGCACCACATGGTGTTCGAAGTGCTCGATAACGCGATTGACGAAGCGCTGGCCGGCTGGTGCGACGACATCAAGGTCATCATCCATCCCGATAACTCGATTTCGGTTTCGGACAACGGGCGTGGCATTCCGGTAGGCGTCAAGTTCGACGACAAGCACGAACCCAAGCGCAGCGCCGCCGAAATCGTGATGACCGTGCTGCACGCCGGCGGCAAGTTCAACCAGAACAGCTACAAGGTGTCCGGCGGCCTTCACGGCGTCGGCGTGTCCTGCGTCAACGGCCTGTCGAAGTGGCTCAAGCTGATTGTGCGGCGCGACGGCACAAAATACGCAATGACCTTTCATCAGGGCAAAGTGCTCGATCGCCCGGTCGAAATCCAGAACGGCGTCGAGGTCTCGCCGATGCAGGTTGTGGGCGACTCCCCGACGCGCGGGACCGAGGTGCATTTTCTCGCCGACGAGGAAATCTTCGGCAAGGTCGAATTCCATTTCGACATTCTCGCCAAGCGCATACGCGAACTGTCTTTCCTCAACAACGGCGTCAAGATCGAACTGATCGACCACCGCGACGGCAAGAGCGAGAATTTTGCGCACTCCGGCGGCGTCAAGGGATTTGTGGAATACATCAGTCGCCTCAAGACGCCGCTGCACCCCAAGATTTTCACCGCCATCGGCGAAAAGGACGGCATGACCGTCGAAGTCGCGATGCAGTGGAACGACAGCTATTCCGAATCGGTGCAGTGCTTTACCAACAACATCCCGCAACGCGACGGCGGCTCGCATTTGACCGGCCTGCGCATGGCGATGACGCGGGTGCTGAACAAGTACATCGAGGAAAACGAGCTGGCGAAAAAAGCCAAGGTCGACACCACCGGCGACGACATGCGCGAAGGCCTGACCTGCGTGCTGTCGGTCAAGGTCCCCGAGCCCAAGTTCTCCTCGCAGACCAAGGACAAGCTGGTCTCCAGCGAAGTGCAGCCGGTGGTGCAGGAAGTGGTGGGACAAAAGCTCGCCGAATTCCTGCTGGAAAATCCAAACGACGCCAAGCTGTTGTGCGGCAAGATCATCGAAGCCGCGCGCGCCCGCGAAGCCGCGCGCAAGGCGCGCGAAATCACCCGTCGCAAGGGCATCATGGATGGTCTCGGCTTGCCCGGTAAACTGGCCGACTGCCAGGAAAAAGACCCCGCGCTGAGCGAAATTTATCTGGTCGAGGGCGATTCCGCCGGCGGCTCGGCCAAGCAGGGACGCGACCGTAAATTCCAGGCGATCCTGCCGCTCAAGGGCAAGATCCTCAACGTCGAGCGCGCGCGTTTCGACAAGGTCATCGCCAGCCAGGAAATCGCCACGCTCATCACCGCGCTTGGCACCAGCATCGGCAAGGACGACTACAACCCCGACAAGCTGCGCTATCACCGCATCATCATCATGACCGACGCCGACGTCGACGGCGCCCACATCCGCACCCTGCTGCTGACCTTCTTCTACCGGCAGATGCCCGAACTGGTCGAGCGCGGCCACATCTACATCGCCCAGCCGCCGCTGTACAAGGTCAAGCACGGCCGTTCCGAGCGCTACATCAAGGACGAACACGCGCTGAAAGAGCATCTGATGGCCGAGGCGATGAAGGACGCCGAGCTGACGCCGATGGACGGCGCCATGCCGATCGCCGGCGACGCGCTGGAAACGCTGGCGCGCGAATACTTCCTCGCCGAGGCCGTGTGCGACCGACTGGGTCGCCTGTTGCCGGCCGATGTGCTGCAGACCCTGATGAAAATCCCGCGCTTGAGCCTCGAAGACAGCGGCGCCGCCATGATGGCCGAAGCCAGCCTGGGCTCGGCGCTGGACGCGCAGAAGTTCGAAGTGGCCGCCGAATACATCAGCGAAACCGACACCCACCGCCTGCGCATCACCCGTCATTCGCACGGCAACATGTACGTCAACTTCCTGGAAGCCGACCTGCTCGAATCCGGCGACTACAACCAGCTCGTCAAGGTCGGCGATTTGCTGCGCGACCTGATCGGCCTGGGCGCACGGGTCAAGCGCGGCGAGAAGGAATCGTCCGTACTAAGCTTCCGCGAAGCGATGGACTGGTTCCTCGCCGAAGTCAAACGCGGCATGAGCATCCAGCGCTACAAAGGCCTGGGCGAAATGAATCCCGCGCAGCTGTGGGAAACCACCATGGACCCCAAGGTGCGCCGCCTGATGAAGGTGCAGATCGAAGACGTGATTTCGTCCGACCAGATTTTCACCACGCTGATGGGCGACGATGTGGAGCCTCGCCGCGCGTTCATCGAGAGCAATGCGTTGGGGGTGCGGAACCTCGACGTTTAAGGTTTGTAATTGTAAGCAAACGAATGCTTGGCGGGTTCTATAAAACGCTATTGGAATCCAGATAGAACCATTAGGATGCCCGGTTTCGTGGCCAAGGTGTGATTAACAAGCGCAGCTCAGGCCCGCACAAACTTCAACAAGGGCTGAATGTCATGACCGTCAGCGGCACGCAGTGCCGCAACATAGGCCCGGCGGGTCTCGCCGGCATCGACCAGACTGGCCCGGCCCCATGAAAATCGGGGCTGACCAAGCCCTGCCAGCAGCAGGTCAGTGGCCAGCCGCGCATGACGGCCATTGCCGTTTGGGAAGGGATGAATCCACACCAGCCGGTGGTGAAACCGGGCCGCGATCTCGTCCGGCGGATAGGCGCCGTGCTCGATCCAGTAGCGGCAGTCATCCAGCAGGTTTCGCAGATCGATACCGATACGATGGGGCGCAACTCCGATATTGCGCTCCGTCAGACGGAATTTTCCGGCCCAGCGCCAGACCCGGCCAAACATCCGCTTGTGCAGACCTTTCAGGAACGCCTCATCGAGTACATCGCGCTTGCGCGCGAAGGCCCATTCCTCGGCTTCCAGAATGTTCGCCTGTTCGGCTTCGTTCAGCTCGTGGCGCAGCGTGATGTAGGACGGGACCAGGCCCTCCCGTTCTTCCGGCGTCAGCGGTGTGGCGGCATCATCCTGGTCGAACAGGGGATCGGTCATGGCGCTTCTTCCCACAGTTCGGAACCGGCCTTCTCGACAATCTGGCGGACAAGGCGCTTGAGTTGCTCGCTTTCATCGCTCTTCTCGACACCCTGGGCTTCGAGCGCCATCGTGTGGCGGGTGGCGGCCAGCCGCTTGTTGGCAAGATGGAGCGCGCGCGCCTCGATCAGCGCATCAAGGGGTTGCCGGGGCACCAGTGCATAGACGAGGTGGCAATCCAGCGCGCGCGCTGCCCGTTCAAGGCTCTCGATCGTGACCGCGCCCCTGGCTTCAGCCTGCTCCAGCGTGAACACGCGCGGTTGGCTGACACCTATGCGCTTTGCGAGTTGGGCGCTCGTCATGCCCAAGGCTTCGCGGATGGCTTTCACCCATCCGCGCGGGGGGCGAGTCAGGGCCTCGATGTTGCCCAGTGCGCTCAAGCGCTTGTCGAGCTGGCGGCGGGCCGATGCACGGTCTGGGGGACGCATTATAATAACTCATATGTTATAAAATAACATCGTAAAAATAGCATATATATTATAAATATACAATTACAATATAATACATATGTTATTTACGCGGCCTGCCACTGCGGATAAGATCGTGCGATCGCAAAGGCTTCTGCTTCGTGTCGAAATGAGTGAAGCGCCCGTTGCTGGGGGTCGTCGCGACGGGCTCAAGGCGGCCCCGACGTTTCATTTCCAGCCGCCAATACGGCCATCGCGCAGCTGGTGGACGCGAAGATCCTGTGCCCAACAGGCAAGTGCGGCCGCAACCGGGCGTTCATCCCGAAGAGTCGCCCGGGGATACCCCTTGCCATCCTGACCGCCACAAAAAAGCCCGGCAAAACCGGGCTTTTTACATGCAGGCACGGCCGACCTATTCTTTCCTGGCGGTCACCGGCAGCCCCGCCTCTTTCCATTCAGGAAAACCGCCGCGGAACCAGTAGACGTTCTTCCATCCGGCCTCGATCGCCATGACGGCGGACTTGTAGCTCTTCCAGCAGATGGTGCCGTCGCAGTACATGATGAAGGGCGCGTTCTTGTCCTTGGGCAGCCTGTTGAGCGCGAACTGGTCGTCCGCCCGGTCGAAGTCCACTTCCTTGGCGCTGCCTTCCTTGTAGGGCACGGAGACGGCGCCCTGGACGTGGGCGTTCCTGTATTCGTCTTCCACGCGCACGTCGTAGACGGGCACCCCTTTGGCGATCAGTTCCCTGGCTTCGGCCGCGGAGATGACCCTGGCGCCCGGCAGGCTGGTGGGGGTGGTGTTGAGCATCGAGGCGACGCTCTTGAAATCGGCCTTGCTGGCGGCGTTGAGCGCCAGATTGAGGCCGTTGTCGCGCTGCAGCGAAGCCGCCAGCCGTTGCCGTGCCGGGGCTGCGACGCGGTCGGTCTGCACGCTGAGCGCGCGCAGGGGCACTGCGGCGCCGGTGAAAACGATGCGTCCGCCGTTGGCAGCGGTCCAGGCCCTGGCTTCTTCGGCGGAGGCGACGGCGAGGTCGTAGCGGCCGATTTTCAGGCCGTACAGGGGGGCTTCGGCCATGCGGTGGAACTTGATCTCGGCAAAGTCGGCCTTGGCCAGCCCGCGGCTGTTGATCTCGCTGCGCGCCATGCCGCCCATCAGGGATTCGTAATCGGGCACCCCGAGCCTGGCGCGGGATTTGGCGCCGAGCGTGCCCGCCCAGTTGGGGCCGGCGACGAAGGCCACCGCCGTCGTTTGATCGGATTTGAGGATGGGTTCGAATTTGAACTTGCCGATGTTGGCGATCACCTGTGCGGGGCCGTACACCATGTCCAGGGTGCCGGCCTTGGCCTGCTTGATGGCGGCGAAACCGCGCACGTAATACTGCACGCGCACCGGCTGGCCGGCCGATTTCTCGACATCCTTGGCGAATGCGCGGTAGCGCTGCGCGGTGGCCGGGTCGGTGACGGGTTCGTCTTCGCCCAGCACGACGCCCAGCACAAGCGGGGCCGCATGGGCTGCGGATGCCAGCAGCATCAGGGGGATCAGGAAATAACGCAGCATGTTTGCCTCCAATTGTGAGTGATCAAATGCTCGCCGATCGGCCTTTCGGCCTTATCGGGAACAGCAACATTCGAGCCAGGGGGCCAGCGTGGCGCGCAAAACGGCCTCGTCGACGGGCAACGCCAGCGCGACGTCGATGCGCAAACGCTGGCGCACGTGGTTCAGCGCCGCCTGGTGGGCCGGTTCGTAGAACACCAGGATGCGGGTGCCGGGCGCGCTTTGCGCCGCGGCCAGCAGGGATTCGAGGTTGGACAGGCGGTCGCGGAAGTCGGTCTGGTGATAGAAGTCGGCCACGATGACCGCCGGCAGGGTCTTGCGCACCAGACTGATCGCCTTGCGTTCCGACCATTCGGCGACGACCGCGAAGCCGAGTTCCTGATACAGCTTTTTGTAGCCGGCCGTGCCGATGAAGGCGTTGACCATCAGCAGCGTAGGTGACGCGCTCATGCTTCGGCTTTTTTGGCGGGCTTTTTGGTAGCGGCTTTCTTGACGGCAGGCTTTTTGGCCGCCGGTTTCTTTGCCGGCGCCTTCTTGGCGGCGGGCGCCTTGGGCTCGGCCTTGGCCTTTTTCGCGGCGACGGGCTTGGCGGCGGCTTTTTTCTTGACCGGTTTCTTGGCCGGACCCTTGGCGACGCGCGCGGCGATCAGGTCGATGGCTTCTTCGATGGTGATCGCTTCGGGCGTGATGTCCTTGGGCAGGGTGGCGTTGGTGCTGCCGTGCTTCACATACGGCCCGTAGCGGCCGCTGCGCACAGTGATGTCCTTGCCGTCTTCCGGGTGCGGGCCGAGGGTTTTCAGCACCGATGCGGCCGAATCGCCGCCGCGCGCTTCGCGTTCCATCACCAGCACTTCAAGCGCGCGCGGCAGATCGATCAGGTAGACGCTGTCGGTCTTGGGGATCGACTTGAACTTGCCGTCGTGCAAGAGATAGGGGCCGAAGCGGCCGTTGTTGGCGACGATGGGCAGGCCGGTGGTCGGGTGATGCCCGACTTCGCGCGGCAGCGAGAGGAATTTCAGCGCCAGTTCGAGGCTGGCGTTTTCCAGCGGAATATCCTTGGGCCACGAGGCGCGCCGCGGTTTCGGCGCTTTCTTGTCTTCCGGCATGTCGCCGATTTGCACGTAGGGGCCGAAGCGGCCGGACAGCAGTTTGACGTCGAGACCGGAGTCCGGGTCTTTGCCCAGGATGTTGTCGCCTTCGATGGCGTTGGCGTGCAGGGGACGCGTGTAATCGCATTCCGGGTAGCCGGAGCAGCCGATGAAGAGGCCGCGCTTGCTGGCCTGCATGAACAGCGGCTTGCTGCATTTGGGGCAGGCTTCCGGGATCGGGCAGCCGCGCTCGACATCCAGCTTGGCCTTCAATTCGCCGTCAAATGCGGTCCAGAACTCTTCCAGCAATTTCGACCAGACGCGCTTGCCGTTGGAGACATCGTCGAGCTTGTCTTCGAGCCTGGCGGTGAAGTCGTAATCGACGTAATGATTGAAATGGCGGGTGAGGAAGCAGTTCACCAGCCGGCCGATGTCGGTTGGCTGGAAGCGTTTCTTTTCCAGCACCACGTATTCGCGGTCCTGCAGGGTGGAAATGATGCTGGCGTAGGTGGAGGGCCGGCCGATGCCGTATTCCTCCAGCGATTTCACCAGCGAGGCCTCGGTGAAGCGCGGCGGTGGCTGGGTGAAGTGCTGCTCGCCGTAGAGCTTGTCGACCGGCAGGGTTTCGCCTTCGGTCAGCGCGGGCAGTTTGGACTCTTCCTCGTCCTCGTCGTCCTGATACACCGCCAGGAAGCCAGCGAAGGCCAGCGTCTGCCCGGTGGCGCGGAAAGTGCCCTCGCCCACCGTGATGTCGGCGGCGACGGTATCGAACTGCGCCGGCGTCATCTGGCAGGCGACGGTGCGCTTCCAGATCAGCTCGTAGAGTTTCGCCTGGTCGGCGGTCAGAAACTTTTTCACTGCCTCGGGCGTGCGCGACACCGAGGTGGGGCGCACGGCTTCGTGCGCTTCCTGCGCGTTCTTGGTTTTGGCCTTGTACTGCAGCGCGGTCGGCGGCAGGTAATCCTTGTCGAAGTGAGCGCCCACATGCTTGCGGATGTCGGTAATCGCTTCCTGTGCCAGCGCGACCGAGTCGGTACGCATGTAGGTGATGAGGCCGACCGGGCCTTCGCCGAGGTCCATGCCTTCGTACAGTTGCTGCGCGGTGCGCATGACGCGGTCGGTGGTCATGCCGAGCTGGCGCACCCCGGCCTGCTGCAGCGTCGAGGTGGTGAACGGTGCGCCGGGATGGCGGGCGCGGCGCTTCTTTTCGATGCGCATCACGCGCGCATTTTTTCCTTCGAGCGTCGCCAGCCATTCCTTGCTGCGCGCTTCGTGTTCGACCGTGAACTGCTCGAGCTTTTCGCCCTTGAAATGGGTGAGCTTGGCGGAAAACGCCTGCGCGCCCTTGTGGGTGTCGAGATGCAGCGACCAGTACTCGCGCGGCACGAAGGCTTCGATTTCTTCCTCGCGCTCGACGATCATCCGCAACGCCGGCGACTGCACGCGGCCGGCGGAGAGGCCGGGGCTGATCTTGCGCCACAGCAGCGGCGACAGGTTGAAACCCACCAGATAGTCGAGCGCACGCCGCGCCTGCTGGGCGTCGACCAGGTCGGTGGCGATTTCGCGCGGGTTGCGCACCGCGTCCTGCACCGCCGATTCGGTGATTTCGTAAAAGGCCACGCGCTTCATCGGCGTCTTGACCTTGCGTTCCTTGAGGATCTCGCTGATATGCCAGGAGATCGCCTCGCCTTCGCGGTCCGGGTCGGTCGCCAGCAACACTTCGTCGGCTTTTTTGGCGGCCTTGACGATGGCTTCGACGTGCTTGGCGTTGCGCTCGATGATCTGATATTTCATGGTGAAATTTTCAGTATCGACCGCGCCGGTTTTGGGCTCCAGATCGCGGACGTGGCCGTAGCTGGCGAGGATGTCGTAGTCCGCGCCGAGATATTTTTGCAGCGTTTTGGATTTCGAGGGGGATTCGACGATAACGAGTTTGGACATAGTTGGTTTTTAGTGCAGGCGCCCCGGCTCGTGATTCAGCAGCATGTCTTCAAGGTGGGTGAAATGCTCGATCAGGCCGCGGCTCCACAGCACGATCAGCGTCATCCAGCGTACGTGGTCCGGCTCGATGTCTTCGCCGCCCAGGGCCATTAGGCCGGAAATCACCCATTCGCGCGATTCGGCGTCGATAATTTCGGCGCTGAGCAGATAGCTCAGCTCGTCGCGACACGCCTCGTTCAGGCGTTCGAGCTCCTCGGCCGCGTAATGGCGGTAATGCGCGTGCGACAGCCGCTCGTGCGCCGTGCTGCCCGCCAGATGGGCAAACCAGTCGAGCGCGGCGTTGATGTCGGACTCTTCAAAACCCGCGGCAAACAGACGCTTTTCCAGCGCATCGCGATCGGGCGCCAGCTCCGCCATGCGGAAGCTTTCGTAGAGGTAAACCAGGATATCGAGCATAGTGTCAGTGAATTTTTTGGTAACGCCCGCCGGGCAAGGAAGCAACCCGCCCATCCAGTTCCAGCGTCAACAGCTTCGCTGAAAGCGCTTCCAGCGTCAACCCGGTTCTTTGCGCCAGCGTGTCGGGCGTGGTGGGCGCGCCGTCCAGCGCGTCCAGCACGGGATCGGACGGCGCTTCGGGCGGCACCCGCAAGGGGTACGCCGCCTGATGCTCGCCCTCCGGTCGGTCTTGGCGCAGCACCGGGGACCCCAGACGCTGCTGCCAGGCCAGCTCGTCGAGGATGTCGGCGGCGGATTCGACCAGTTTGGCGCCCTGCTTGATCAGCGCATGGCAGCCGCGCGCCAGCGGCGAATGGATCGAGCCGGGAATGGCGAACACTTCCCGCCCCTGCTCGGTGGCGACGCGGGCGGTAATGAGCGAGCCGCTGTCGGGCGCCGCCTCCACCACCAGCACGCCGCGCGAGAGGCCGCTGATCAGCCGGTTGCGGCGCGGAAAATGACCGGGCAAGGGCGGCGTGCCGAGCGGGAATTCCGACACGATCAGCCCGTCTTCGGCCAGCCGGTGCGCCAGCGCCTTGTTGCGCGCGGGGTAAATGCGGTCGAGTCCGGTGCCGATCACGGCGACGCTTGAGCCGGCGCCGGCCAGTCCGCCGCGATGCGCCGCCGCGTCGATACCGAGCGCCAGTCCGCTGACGATGGTGAGCCCGGCATCGGACAGCGCGTGGGCAAACGCCTCGGCGTCGCGCACGCCCTGCGGGGTGGCATTGCGGCTACCGACGACGCCGAGGGACGGCTGGTTGAGCCAGCTGCGCCGCCCCTTGCAATACAGCATCGCGGGCGGATCGGCGATTTCGAGCAGGGCGCGCGGATAGTCGGCGTCCGCCAGCGTCATCAGGCTGTTGCCGGCTTGCGCCAGCCAGGCGCGGGCGGCGTCGAGCCGGGCGGCGTCCGGCTCGGCCAGCAGCACGTCGCATTGCGCGGCGGAGAGATGGGCCATCAACGCGGTGCGGCCGGACGCCAAAACGGCCTCCGGAGAACCGAAGGCCGTTAACAGGCGGATCAGGCTGGTGTTGCCTACGCCGGGTGTCAGGCTCAGGCGCAACCAGGGGTCGAGATCGCTCAGGGGGTTTTCACCGTATCGAGCAGATACACCGGTCCGTCGGACTCCATGATGAGCGCGTAGGACACGCGGTCGTAGACCCGGTAGACCATGACCAGGCCGCTGCGTGCATCGGGCAGCTTGACGGCACGGTCATTGTTGTTGCCGAGACAGGTGCTGCGGAAGGTGTTGCGGACATCGGCGGCCTGGTCGTAGGTGACCTTGCCGTCTTCCTTCAGGCAGCGCACATCGTTGTACAGCCACGCGCCGCCATCGGGCACGTCCTTGGACTTCTTGTTGATCCAGGCCATGCGGTCTGTTTCGTCGCGCGTAAGCGTGACGGCCCGGCCTTCGCGGAAAACGGTCAGCACATGGCCAGGCTCCAGGCCATCGCGGCTGCCCCGGTTGATCACCACGGTCTGATAGCGGCCGCTGTCGGTCATGCCGCCATAGGCCGAAATGATGCGGCCGCTGATCAGGGTGTCGGGCGCATGCGGGATGAACTCGAAGGTGGTGCGGTTATCCGCTTCCACCAGCTTGTCCCTGGGCAGAATCTCCTGCGTTGAGCGGGTGACGCGAATTTTTTGCGGGGCGCCTTCCACCAGGGTGCGTGCATCGCCCAGATAGCTCACTTCGTAGCCCAGCACTTCACCGTTTTCAGGGTCTTTGAGCGCTTTGCCGGGGCGCAGCACGTTCCAGCGGGTGACGCCGGGCTTGCCGCCGGTGGCAAACGCGTCGTCGCCCGAGGCCAGCACGACGCGATCGGTGTTGCTCCCCAGTATGAACGGTGCGTTATCGAATGCCCCCTGCGGGACCACGCGCGGCTGCGACAGGAAGGGGTGGATCACGTTGATCGGGATGGCGGGAATGGCATCGTTGCTGATGTCGCTTGCGCGTACGCCAGGCGACAGCTTGACTGTCTGCATGCCGCCGGCATTGCCCTTGACCAGCGACAGGCGCGGTTCCTTGCCGCTGCGGTCGAGCACCACGATATCGCCGGGATAAATCCAGTGCGGGTTTTTGATCTCGGCACGGTTCAGGTTCCAGATCTGCGGCCAGCGCCACGGGTCTTTCAGAAAACGGCCAGAAATATCCCACAACGTGTCGCCTTTGACCACGACATATTTATCAGGCGCGTTGTCCTGCAATTTAAGGGTGTCGGCCAGCAGCGGGGTGGTAACCAACAACAGGGCAAGCGAAACAACGAGTTGACGCACGGGGGAACCCTCCATTTAGACCTTGTCTAATTTTCTGCATTGAAAATATACTGTGCGCTTAGCTTACGGCTATCTGCCGCCTTATATTTAGGGCGCGGTGCTTTTTGATGCAGATTTTGCATAAAAGTGTGCGCCCAGCCCATTCATTCGTAAAGCATTTTATGGCCAGACTCGACATATTGCATTATCCCGATGCGCGCCTGCACACCGTTGCCAAGCCGGTGGCGGCGGTGGATGCGCGCATCCGGCAGCTCATCGACGACATGGCCGAGACCATGTACGCCGCGCCCGGCATCGGGCTGGCCGCCACCCAGGTCAATGTTCACGAACGCGTCGTCGTTATCGATATCTCCGAAACCCGCGATGACTTGCGCGCCTTCATCAATCCCGAAATCGTCGCCCAGTCGGGCCGCGAGGAAAGCGAGGAAGGCTGTCTGTCGGTGCCTGGCATTTTCGATAAGGTCGAGCGCGCCGAGCGCGTGACGGTGCGCGCGCTGGATCGCAACGGCACGTCCTTCGAGCTGGAAGCCGACGGCCTGCTGGCCGTGTGCATCCAGCACGAAATGGATCACTTGATGGGCAAGGTCTTTGTCGACTACCTGTCCAGCCTCAAGCGCAATCGCATCAAGGCCAAACTCCTGAAACAGGCGCGCGAACACCGGCCCGACGCGGCGCCGGTGCGCGCGTCGCTCTGAGGCGTTCGCCGGTGCGCATTATTTTTGCCGGCACGCCGCCGTTTGCGGCGGCAGCGCTCAACGCCCTGGCGGACGCCGGACACGATATCGCACGGGTGCTGACCCAACCCGACCGGCCGGCCGGGCGCGGCATGAAGCTCACGCCCAGCGCGGTCAAGCAGGCGGCGCTGGCGCGCCGCCTGCCG
Source organism: Hydrogenophilales bacterium 17-61-9 (assembly GCA_002256785.1). Lineage (GTDB taxonomy): Bacteria > Pseudomonadota > Gammaproteobacteria > Burkholderiales > Thiobacillaceae > Thiobacillus. The sequence continues at coordinate 3,225 of NCIF01000024.1, read as the reverse complement.
GTGAGCCAGCCGCCCAGCCTGAAAACGCCCGAGGCGCAGGCCGAACTGCGCGCAGTGGGCGCCGACATCATGGTGGTTGCGGCCTACGGCCTGATTCTGCCGCAAGCGGTGCTGGATCTGCCGCGTTTGGGCTGTCTCAATATCCACGCTTCGTTGTTGCCGCGCTGGCGCGGCGCGGCGCCGATCCAGCGCGCGATTCTGGCGGGCGACAGCGAAACCGGCATCACCATCATGCAGATGGACGCGGGTCTCGATACCGGCGCCATGCTGTCGAAAATCCGTGTGCCGATCGGCGAGAGCGATACCGCAGCCAGCTTGCACGATGCGCTGGCCCGGGCCGGGGCAGCGGCTATCGTTGCGGCCCTGGAAAATGTCGCCGCATGGGCGCCCGAAATGCAGGACAACGCGCTGGCCACTTATGCCGCCAAGCTCACAAAAGACGAAGCGCAACTGAATTGGAGCGAGCCGGCAGACAGACTCGCCCGCGCGGTGCGTGCCTACAATCCGGCGCCGGGTGCGTGGACGCTGCTGGACGGCGCGCCGCTGAAAGTCTGGTCGGCGCAGGCCTGTCCCGGCAGCGGCGCCGCGGGTGAGGTGTTGCGCGCCGATGCGGAACAGCTGGCCGTCGCATGCGGCGCCGGCGCGCTGGCCTTGCAGGAAGTCCAGCCTGCGGGCGGCAAACGGATGACGGCTGCGGCCTTTCTTGCCGGCCGGCCATTGTTGCCAGGCGCGCGCCTCGGAAACTGAGGCTGCGCAAATAGCGGGCGCCAGGTGCAAGTTGACGCGGGCGCCCTGTTATCATGAGCGGCTTGTTGCTGCGATCGAATTCGAATGACAGACCCATCAAACCGAGGCCTGCCCCTGCATGCGTAATCTGCAAAAACTGGCGGCCGACACGCTCGAAGCGGTGCTGGCCGGCGCGGCCCTGCATCAAGTCTTGCCGCAACGCGTGCAGAAGCTGGAAACGCCGGGCGAACGGGGCGCATTGCAGGACATCGTATACGGCTCCCTGCGCCAGCTGGGCCGGCTGGATGCCTGGCTGGATGCCTTGCTGGAGCGGCCGCTGACCGATCCGCAGCTGGGCTGGCTGCTGCGCGTGGCGCTGTATCAGCTGGCCTATACGCGCGCGCCTGCGCATGCCGTGGTGCACAACGCCGTCACCGCGGCGGGCGAAGGCTGGCGCCGCGGTCTCGCCAATGCCGTGCTGCGTAATTTTCAGCGCCGCCGCGCCGAGCTGGAAAAAATGGCCGACGGGCAGCCGCGCGCGCGCTGGTCGCATCCCGACTGGTGGATCCAGAAACTGCAAGCCGAGCATCCGGCGCGCTGGCAGGCCATCCTCGAGGCCGGCTTGCTGCATCCGCCCTTTACTCTGCGCGTCAATTGCCGCTGGGGCGATGCGGCGAAATATGTACAGGTTCTGACCGAGGCTGGCCTGCCCGTGCGGCAAACCGGCGCGGACGCGGTCACGCTCGACAAGGCGGTGCCGGTGCACAGCCTGCCCGGCTTTGATCAGGGTTGGGTGTCGGTGCAGGATGCCGGCGCGCAATGGGCGGCGCGCCTGCTGGATGCGCAGCCCGGCGAGCGGGTGCTGGATGCGTGCGCCGCGCCCGGCGGCAAGACCGGCCATATTCTGGAGCGCGCGGATGTCGGGCTGGTTGCGCTCGACATCGATGCAGCGCGGCTGGCGCGGGTGCAGGACAATCTCGACCGGCTGCATTTGAAAGCAAGCCTGGTCGAAGGCGACGCTGCCCAGCCCGATGCCTGGTGGGACGGTCAGCCGTTCGACCGTATTCTGGCCGACGTGCCGTGCAGCGCGTCCGGCGTGGTGCGCCGCAACCCCGACATCAAGTGGCTGCGCCGTCCCGACGACATCGCTCAATTTGCCGCCCAGCAGGCCGTTATGATGGAGAGACTGTGGCCGTTGTTGGCCCCCGGTGGTACATTGCTTTACGCCACCTGCTCGATATTCAATGCTGAAAACGACGGGCAGGTGCAAGCCTTTCTGGCGCGCCATGCGGGGGATGCCGTCCGCTGTCCGCTTCCTGAACCTTTGTCCGACGGGTCGTTGCTGCCCGATGCCGAGCACGATGGATTTTTTTACGCCCTGCTGCGCAAGACGTGACGGTCATGGTGACCGTCCCTTCCGCCCCTGCCCTCCCCCAGAGGGAGAGGGGGACAGGGTTGCGCTGCGCGAGGTTCGCCTAAACGCGGCTTTTCGCTGGCTGGCCGGACTGTTTCTGGGTTTCTGGCTGTCGGCTGCGGGCGCCGCGCCCGCAGCCGACAGGAGCGCGGTCAAGCAGGCTGACATCCAGGTGACGCAGCAGGGCTATGTGCTGAATGCGGATGTCAATATCGCGCTTAATGGCACGCTGGAAAATGCGCTGACCAAGGGCATCAATCTGTATTTTCTGCTTGAACTGGAACTGACCCGGCCGCGCAACTGGTGGTTTGACGAAGATATCGCCGAGCCGGTGCGCAAGCTGCGGATTTATTATCATCTGCTGCTGCGGCGTTATGTGGTCGAAATCGGCTATACCACCCGGACAGTGGCCAGCCTGAGCGAAGCGCTCGCCCTGCTGGGGCGGGTGGAGGAATGGCAGGTGCTGGACCGCGGCGCCCTCAAGGCCGGCCAGCGCTACGATGCGCGCCTGCGCTTGCGTCTCGATGCGGCCCAGCTGCCCAAACCGCTTTCGATTGGCGCTGTCACCGGCGACAAGTGGGAAATGGCCACGCCCTGGTATGTATGGTCGTTTGAAGGCCCTGCTCCGCTTCCGTCCGTTTCGCCGCCATTGCCCTGATGCGTAGCCTGATCGCTGCCGTCCTGGTCGTGGGCGTTGTCCTGTTGGCATTGTTGTTTTATGCCAGCGGAGACAGCAGCGTATTTTCAGACACGCTGCCTTCCCTGTTTATTGGCGGCAGCGTGCTGGGCGTGATTTTGCTGCTGCTGCTGGGCTGGCGTTTATGGTGGCTGCAAAAACGCATCCGGCGAGGCGTGTTCGGCGCCAAGCTCACCCTCAAATTGCTATTGATGTTTGGCGTCGTCGCCATGTTGCCGGGGTTGGTGGTATATGGCGCCTCGGTCTTCTTTCTCAATCGTTCGATCGAAACCTGGTTCGACGTCCGCGTCGATAACGCGCTGACCGCGGGGGTCAATCTGGGTCAGGCCGCGCTCGACGACCTGCTGCACGAGCTCGACAAGAAAGCCCAGCGCATGGCGTTGTCGCT
>NCIF01000023.1 GCA_002256785.1 Hydrogenophilales bacterium 17-61-9 | reverse complement strand
TGCTGCCGTTCGACTTGCATGTGTAAAGCATTCCGCCAGCGTTCAATCTGAGCCAGGATCAAACTCTTCAGTTTAATCACTGCTATTACTTCAAATACTAATTCGCTCAACTCAAAATGAATTAACTTCAATTTCAAGTGTGAGCATTTATGCTAGCTGTCAAACCAACCTAAGTCGGTTCAACTACCGCAACAACACCCACACCTATCGGCTGTAAATTGTTAAAGATCAATCGATTAGCGCATCAGCTTTCGCTTGCATCGCCGTTTCGAGAGGTGCGCATTCTACGTGGTTTACATAAAACGTCAACACTTATTTCAAAACTACTTTGCATTTTCTGCACTGAATCTGTACTGCTTTTTCGAAGTGCTTGTTACGTTGCGCTTCGAAGAGGTGCGCATTCTACAGAGCAAAAACGCGCCGTCAACCCTTTCCGCAAAACATTCTTAAATAATTGTGACACGGGCAAATCTGCGCTTGCCCACCTGGGCCACAACGGTTGCTCCAGGCAACACAAGCATCCCTTTGTCGACAACGCGCTCGCCATCAAGTCGCACCCCGCCGCCAGCAATCTGACGCATCGCGTCGGATGTACTTGCAACCAGGCCTGCCTGCTTCAATAGCTGGGGGACGGCGATGCCACCTTCAGCGCTGGCCAGGCTGATTTCGGGCATGTCTTCCGGCAACGCGCCTTTCTGAAAGCGTGCCTCGAATTCGGCCAGCGCCTGCGTCGCCGCTGCTGCGTCATGAAAACGCGCGACAATTTCCTGCGCAAAGCCCACTTTGATGTTGCGCGGATTGGCGCCGTCGGCCACCTGCCGCTTCCAGCCCTCGACGACCTGCAGCGGCTCGAACGACAGCAACTGTATATAGCGCCACATCAAGTCGTCGGAGATCGACATCAGCTTGCCAAAGATTTCCTGAGGCGGCTCGTTAATGCCGATGTAATTGCCGAGCGACTTCGACATCTTGTTGACGCCATCCATGCCCTCCAGCAGCGGCATGGTCAGGATGCACTGCGGGGCCTGGCCGTGATGCTTCTGCATTTCGCGGCCCATCAGCAGGTTGAATTTCTGGTCGGTGCCGCCCAACTCAACGTCCGCCTCAAGCGCCACCGAGTCGTACCCCTGGATGAGCGGATAGAGGAATTCATGGATCGCGATCGGTTGCTGACTGGTATAGCGCTTATGGAAGTCGTCCCGCTCCAGCATGCGCGCGACCGTATGCGTCGCCGCCAGGCGGATCATGCCGACTGACCCCATCCCGTTCATCCATTCGGAATTGAAACGCACCTCGGTCAAGCCGGGGTCGAGTATCTTGAACACCTGCTCCTGATAGGTCTTGGCGTTTTCGATCACGGCTTCCGGCGTGAGCGGAGGACGGGTGGTGTTTTTGCCGGTCGGATCGCCGATCATGCCGGTGAAGTCTCCGATCAGGAATACCACCTGATGACCCAACAGCTGAAACTGCCGCAGCTTGTTCAACAGAACGGTGTGTCCCAAGTGCAGATCTGGCGCAGTGGGATCAAATCCGGCCTTGATGCGGAGCGGTCGGCCCGTTTTGAACTTTTCGATCAATTCGGCCTCAACCAGCAGCTCGTCCGCCCCACGTTTGATTTCCTGTAACGCGTCCTGCATCTAATACCTCTCTATGACGGGTCAAGTTTGCCCGGTTCTGGCCGTTAAGCGTGAATACCCAAACCATCCAGCAGCACACAAGATACTGTTTGGATTGACTAAATATGCGCGGGAGCGTTTGTGTTAAACTCCCGGCTCGATTACGGAAGGGAAACGGTCCATGCCGCTCACCAAACTGAGAATCTTAACCGATCGCATGACCGGAGCGGAACGCCGCTTCAGGCTGCGCACTCTGGTTGTACTCTCCAGCCTGCCCCTTTTTGGCGTGGTGGCTGCTTTCGGCCTGGCGCCGGACACCAACACGTTTGATATCACCCCGCAAACCATTACCGAATCGATCATGTTGCCCGCATTGGCCGCGGCCGACAACAGCACTGGCACATACGAGCGCGAAAGCCTGGTTCAGTCCGGCGACACGCTCGCCACGGTTTTGTCGCGACTGAAAATTGACGATCTGGAAATCCAGCGTTTGCTGACCACGGAGGCGGTGCGTCAGATGGCAGCCAGCGTCCGCGCCGGCAAGCGCATTCAGGCCACCACCACCCAGGATGGCCAGTTGCAGAGCATCCGCTTTGAGCGTAGCGACGCGCCCGTCCTGACGGTTCGCCGCCAGGACAGCGGCTATGTCGCGGAAGACAGCGGCGAAGTCCTGGAGACCCGCGTCGTGATGCGCTCCGGCCGCATCCTGTCGTCGCTGTATGGCGCAACCGACAGCGCCGGCATCCCCGACAAAATCGCCAACCAGATGGCAGAAACCCTCTCCACCAGCCTGGACTTCCGTGAAGACCTGCGGCGTGGCGACACCTTCTCCGTCATCTACACAGTCAACTACCGCAACGGCGAACCGATTGCCGCCGGCCAACTGCTGGCGGCCGAGTACGTCAACGCAGGCAAGGCCCATCGCGCCGTGCTGTACCGCGACGCATCCGGGAACGCGAGCTATTACACGCCCGAAGGCGAATCGCTGAAAAAAGGCTTTCTGCGCTCGCCGCTCGAATTCTCCCGCGTCACCTCCAGCTTCAGCAATTCGCGCAAGCACCCGGTTTACGGCTTCCACCGCGCCCACACCGGGGTCGATTTCGGCGCCCCCACCGGCACCCGGGTCAAGGCCACCGGCGAGGCAAAAGTCGTGTTCGCCGGCCGTAAGGGCGGCTATGGCAACCTCGTCATCCTGCGGCATACCAACGGCTTCGAGACCTATTATGCTCACCTGAGCGCGTTTGCATCGGGCATGCGAACCGGCCGCACGGTCAACCAGGGGGATGTCATCGCCTACGTCGGCTCGACGGGCGCATCGACCGGCCCGCACCTGCATTACGAAATCCGGATCGCCGGCAAACCGCAAAACCCCATGGCCATCAAGCTGCCGGGCGCACCGCCACTGAGCGTGGCGCAACGCTCACGCTTCCTGCAACAGACCGGCGACTGGTCCGAGAAACTGGCCCTGTTGCGCGGCACCAACCTCGCCGCCCTCGATTGAGTGCAGCTCACCCGCATGAGGCGCCGTTCTCCCATCAAGCAGAGCGTTACGTCGGCCTCATGTCCGGCACCAGCCTGGATGGTGTCGATGCGGTTCTCGCCGACATAAGCGCTGCCGGCGCGGTCCAGCTTCTCCGCACCCGCTACCTGCCCTACCCGGACACGCTGCGCGAACGCCTGCTCGCGCTGCATACCCCGCAAACCGACGAAATCCACCTGGCGGCCTGTGCCGCCAACGACCTGGCACGCCTGTACGCCGAGGCGGTGATCGCGCTGCTCGATGACGTCGCACCGGCTTCGGTGCGCGCCATTGGCTGCCATGGCCAGACCCTGCGCCACCGCCCTGCAGACGGTTACACGCTGCAGATCGGCAATGCCGCCCTGCTGGCCGAACTGACGGGCATCGCCGTCGTCTCCGATTTTCGCAGCCGCGACATCGCGGCAGGCGGCCAGGGCGCGCCGCTGGTGCCCGCCTTCCACGCCCAGGCGCTGCGGCACCCCGGCATCCATCGCGTCATCGCCAACATCGGCGGCATCGCCAACCTCACCGACCTGCCGGTAAACGGCCGCATACGCGGCTGGGACACCGGCCCCGGCAACCTGCTGCTGGATGCCTGGATCAAACGCCACAACGGATCGCATTACGACCGTGACGGCGACTGGGCGGCGAGCGGGAACCTTCATCCCGGCCTGCTGGCCGCCATGCTGAACCACGCCTATCTCCAACTGCCCCCGCCTAAAAGCGCCGGGCGCGAACAATTCAATCCCGAATGGCTGGAAACGACGCTCGCCAACCTCGATCATGCTGTCGCCCCGGCAGACGTGCAGGCCACGCTGCTCGAATTCACCGCCATCAGCCTGTGCGACGCCGTGCGGCGCGAGTGCGAAGGCGTGCAGGAACTCTATGTATGCGGGGGCGGCGCGCACAACGGCGCGTTAATGCAGCGCATCGGCGCTCACCTGCCGACTATCCAGGTGGCAACGACGGCTCAACTCGGCATCGACCCGGACTGGGTGGAAGCGCTGGCCTTTGCCTGGCTGGCACGGCAAACCCTGAACCATGCGCCAGGCAACCTGCCGTCAGTGACCGGCGCGCAGGGTGAACGCATCCTGGGCGCGATCCACCCCGCTTAGGCCCGCAAAGGCCGCCGCAAAAAACGGCCGGCGTGCGACACACACACATGAAAAAAGCGGCCGAAGCCGCTTTTTTCATGTGTCCAGCTAACGCTTATGCCGAGAACGAAGAGCCGCAACCGCACGTCGTGGTCGCATTCGGGTTCTTGATCACAAATTGCGCACCCTCCAGGCCTTCGGAATAATCGATTTCCGCGCCAACCAGATACTGGAAGCTCATCGAATCAACCAGCAGGCTGACGCCGTTTTTCACCATCACGGTGTCGTCGGCATTTTGCGTTTCATCAAAGGTAAAGCCGTACTGAAAACCTGAACAGCCGCCGCCCGATACAAAAACGCGCAGTTTCAGGTCGGGATTGCCTTCCTCGTCGATCAGGCTTTTGACTTTGTCGGCCGCGCTGTCGGTGAAGATCAGCGGGGATTCCATTTCGGTTGCTGCATTCATGCTCATGCTCCTTGAAAACGTATGGGGCGATTATCCGCATCGCCCGGCGTGCGTCAAGCAAAGACCCTCTTCGGGCCACGGAGTTCCGCCGCTCAAGGCAACATGCCGATGCCGGCCAGCGCGGTAGCCTCGGGCAGATCGAACAGGATATTCATGTTCTGCACCGCCTGTCCCGCCGCGCCCTTGACCAGGTTGTCGATCACCGACAGCACCACCACGGTGTCGCCGCCCTGCGGCCGGTGCACCGCGATGCGGCACACGTTGGCGCCCCGCACCGAGCGGGTTTCCGGGTGCGCGCCCGCAGGCATCACGTCAACGAAGGCTTCGTCCGCGTAGCGTTTTTCAAACAGTGCCTGCAAGTCGATGTCGGCGCTCATTTTCGCGTACAGCGTCGCGTGAATGCCGCGTATCAGCGGCGTCAGATGCGGCACAAAGGTGAAGCCCACCGGCTTGCCGGCAAACATTTCCAGCCCCTGCCTGATTTCCGGCCAGTGGCGATGCCCGCCGACGCCATAGGCCTTGAAGTTGTCCGCCGCCTCGGCAAACAGGATGTGGGTTTCGGGCTTGCGACCGCCGCCCGACACCCCCGACTTCGCATCGGCCACCAGAAAACCCGGCTCCACCGCGCCGGCTTCCAGCAGCGGCAGGAAGCCCAGCTGCACCGCGGTCGGGTAACAGCCGGGGTTGGCGATCAGGCGCGCGCCGCGGATGCTGGCCCGGTTGATTTCGGGCAGGCCATACACCGCCTCGGCCACCAGGTCGGGGCAGGCGTGTTCCATCTTGTACCACTGCTCCCACACCGCCACGTCCTTGATGCGGAAATCGGCCGCGAGGTCGATCACCTTGACGCCCGCATCCAGCAAGGCGCGCGTTTGCTGCATCGCCACGCCGTTGGGGGTGGCAAAAAACACCACATCGCAGTGTTCCAGCCCGGCGTCTTCCGGGGTGCTGAACGCCAGATCGACGTGCCCGCGCAAATTGGGAAACATCTCGGCCACCGGCATGCCGGCTTCCTTGCGCGACGTAATGGCTTTCAGCGCCACCTGCGGGTGGCGCGCCAGCAGGCGCAGCAATTCAACCCCCGTATATCCGGTGCCGCCCACAATACCGACTTTGATCATGCCGTGACTTTCTGCAGAGAATGAAGCTTATTGTAAAACACAGCCCACGGCAGGCCAAAAAAAAGCCGCCCGGTAACGGACGGCTTTTTTGGCGCAGCCAGCGGCTGACCCACTACGCTGCTCCAAATACGCTGCTCTAAATAAGCATCAGCGCTTGGAGAACTGCTTGCGACGACGCGCCTTGCGGAAGCCGACTTTCTTGCGTTCGACTTCGCGCGCATCGCGGGTGACGAGGCCAGCCGCTTTAAGCGCAGGCTTCATCGCGGCGTCGAGTTCGATCAGGGCACGGGTGATGCCATGGCGCACTGCACCGGCCTGGCCCGATTCCCCGCCGCCCGCCACGTTGACCATGATGTCGAACTTGTCGAGGTTCTCGGTCAGCACCAGCGGCTGGCGCACGATCATACGGCCGGTTTCGCGCGAAAAGTATTCGTCCACAGGCTTGTCGTTGACAACGATCTTGCCGCTGCCCGCCTTGAGGAACACACGGGCAACCGATGATTTGCGACGCCCCGTACCGTAATTGTAGTTACCGATCATGTTATGGCCTTAAATTTAAGCATTAACTTCCAGCGGCTGAGGCTGTTGCGCCTCGTGCGGATGTTCCGCGCCTGCATAGATTTTCATTTTCTTGATCATGGCGTAGCCAAGCGGGCCTTTGGGCAGCATGCCCTTGACTGCTTTTTCAAGCGCACGACCGGGGAAACGCTCCTGCATCTTGCCGAAGGTCGTTTCGTAAATGCCGCCGGGGTAACCCGAGTGGCGATAGTAGACTTTGTCGGTTTCCTTGTTGCCGGTCACGCGCAACTTGCCAGCGTTGACCACCACGATGTAATCGCCGGTGTCGACGTGAGGCGTGAATTCCGGCTTATGCTTGCCGCGCAGGCGGCGTGCAATCTCGGAAGCCAGGCGACCCAGCACTTTGTTATCAGCATCAACCACGAACCAGTCGCGTTGAACTTCATGGGATTTAGCGGAAAAGGTTTTCATGACCCAACCTCTGCACAGAGGACAATCTCGGAAAGCCGAGCATTTTAACTGCCGACCCCGGACAAAGTCAAACACTGAATTCAAATACCCGCCCGTATTGGCATACAATTTTCGCCATGTCAGCATTGTTAGCCACCACACTTATCTCTGCCGCCCTGTTGCCGCCGCTGTCCCTTGTAATCTTGCTGGCTGCCGGGTTGTGGTTCCACCGTCGTCGACCCCATCTGGCCATGTCGCTCATCCTGCTTTCCACCTCCGCACTGTACGCCCTCTCCACGCCCTGGATCGGCGGCCTGTTGCAAAAATCCCTTGAAACCAGCACCCCGGTCAGCCCCGATGCAGTGAAGGACGCAGATGCCATTGTCGTAATAGGGGGCGGGCGGCGCAAAGCAGCCAGCGAATATGGTGGCGACACCCTCAATGCAACCAGTCTGGAGCGCCTGCGCTACGCGGCCCACCTCCACCGCGCCAGCGGTTTGCCTGTCCTGGTCAGCGGTGGCAAACCCGTCGGCGGCAGCCTCGGGGAAGGCAGCATCATGGCGCATGTACTGCAAAGCGAATATGGCTTTTCACCGCATTGGGTTGAAGACGCATCGCTCACCACCTGGGACAATGCCCGGCTATCTGCGCCCCTGCTCAAAGATGCCGGCGTTCAACGCATTCTGCTCGTCACCCACGCCTGGCACCTGCGGCGTGCCGCGCCGCAATTTGAATCGCACGGACTCAGCATTATCCCAGCCGGCACCCAGTTTTCCAGCACCCGCATGGATTCCATGCATGATCTCTTGCCCACCCCTTCCGGACTGCGCGACAGCACCTATGCCCTGCACGAATGGCTGGGGATTTTGTGGTACAAACTCCGCACAATTATTACCTGAGGCAAACCCATGAAAGCCCGCGTCAAATTCATCGAAGGCGTCAGTTTTGTTGGACAGAGCGAATCCGGCCACAGCGTGGTGATGGATGGCGCGCCCGAATCCGGTGGCAAGAACCTGGGCGTGCGCCCGATGGAAATGCTGCTGCTGGGGCTGGGCGGCTGCTCCGCGTTTGATGTCGTCCACATCCTGCGCAAGGGCCGTCAGCAGGTCACCGACTGCGTCGCCGACATTGACGCCACCCGCGCCGACACCGACCCCAAGGTTTTCACCAAGATTCACGTGCATTTCACCGTAACCGGCAAGACGCTCGACCCCAAACGGGTTGAACAAGCCGTTCATCTTTCAGCCGACAAATACTGTTCAGCCTCGATCATGCTCGGTAAATCCGCTGTAATAACCCACGATTTTGAAATCGCGGGTGACTGAATCATCCGCAAAAAAACGGCAGCCGAAGCTGCCGTTTTGGACCGTACACCTGCAAGGTAATCAAAAACGATGCCTATTGCCGCGATTCAGCGCAGATTGATTCCGCCGGCGCCAAACAGCCCGATCAGACCGATCACGATCAAATACAGCGCGACGATATAGTTCAGCAGTCGCGGCATCACCAGGATGAGGATGCCGGCAATCAGCGAAATCAGTGGGGTCAGGCTTAAAGTCATGGTGGCGTCTTTCCAGGGGTGGGGAGAGGCCGATAGTGACACTGTTTTTCGGTTACAGGGAAGTTGGAAAATACGGGCTAGCTCAGCCCGGGAAAACGAAAACCAGCGAAAGCCAGCGAACAGGGTCAACCAGGTCAACCAGGGTCAGGTCTAGATATGATGAATAAAAGATGCGCGGTCTGACGCGATGCTCACCGCCCTCGTCTGACAACCGCCCCCACCGTCGTGAAATGAATCCCGAAATAATCGGCAATTTGTTGGTAAGAATAAGCGCCAGTCGCATAGGCCGCCACGATTGCCGCGTTTCTGTTTTCCGCACTCCGCTCGATTTCCGGCAATGAAGCGGGCGGCGGGCGACGTTGCGCAGCAGGAATCTGGACATCATCCCGCGCATCCACTCGCATGCTGGCCTGCATGCGCTGCACAAACTGCTCATCACCCAGAAACACCTGCCCCTTCAGACTCAACCACGGGGAAACCGCCTTGATGCCCTCTGCCACAAACTGCGCGTATCGTGTTTGTGCCCGGCTACGCTGTCCGGAAAATTGCGCCAGCAAGCCATCCACCGCCAGCCAGGGCGCAGCGGGTTCGAGTCCCGCGCTGGCCCGGTAGCTGCTCCATGGCCAGTCCGCCGGATTGTTCACCATCCCCGCGCGAACGGGATTAAGCACAACATAGCGCGTCAACTCCAGCAGATAAGCGTCGCTGTCAACCAGAATGGCCTTGAAGCGCCCCTGAAAGAGATGACCCACGCGCCCGTGCCGCCGGTTGCTGGCCTGGGTATAAACGCCGTTTAGCTGGCGCATCCCTCGGGACAAATTGCCGTCCGGCGTCTGAATCAGCAGGTGGTAGTGGTTATCCATCAGACACCAGGCATGACACACCCAATTGAACCGGTTAACAACCTGCTCCAGCGTCGTGAGAAACGACCGGCGATCCTGATCATCGTCAAAAATGGCTTCGCGCCGGTCACCGCGCGAGGTGACATGGTAAAGCGCATCGGGAAACTCTATGCGGATGGGGCGGGACATGGAAAGAACAATAGCAGAGCGGATACAGCTTATCTAGACCTGGCCCCGGTCCTGCTCCGCCCGTGAGTGAGCTATGCCGCCCTGACTTCGTTGAGCAGATCGGGGTGACGGTCAAGCACCTTGAGCAGTTTCACCAGCGCCAGGGGCGGCTTGGTCTTGCCGTTCTCGTAGCGCGAGAACGCATTCACCCCGCCACCGAAAATTTCGGCAGCTTCGCGCTGATCGAGCGCCAGCTTCTTGCGCACGCTGGCGATGAAACCCGGATCGACAATCGAGGCGTTCACCTGCCGGGAAAAAGCGCGCATCTCGCGCATCACGCGATCGGACTCGGCTGAATCCAGAATGGATTCGGCGCAAGCCGGGCAGAAGTCGCCCGTCACCGCCGGAATGAGGGTGGTTTCGCCCTTATAGGTATAGGGCAGGTCGCGGGTGTCATGGATGAGTTCCGCCGCGCCGCAAACAGGACATTTCATGTTCATAACTCCTTGAATGACACGATCAGCACATCATCGATGACCGTCAACTTCAAATACACATCGCCAGCCGACGTGTTCGGGCGGTACACGTCCTGCCAGATCGCATGATCGGCATGAGTGGTCATGCTCTTGTAGAAATCCGCTGGCCCGAGCGCCAACACCACCGCCAGCATGCCGGAATAGTCGAATCCCAGGGCGTCAGCGCCCACGCGCGCTACGTGGGTGGTTCGCACCTTGCCCGCATCGATCAAGGCTTTGACAACCGGAAGCTTGCAATGCGGCGCTCGCTTCTCCATGGACGCACGCTAACCTGATTGGTTATTTTTGGCAAGTAGGTTATGGCCAGTCAAATAATCGTGTCTTATATCTCCAAACCACAACTTATCTAGACCTGTCCCCAAATCTCTATTGGTCGCGGCTAATTTCCAGGATGCGACTTTACCCATTCACGCACCACATCGTTAATCCGTGTTTGCCAGCCTTTTCCAGTCGCCTTCATGGCGGCAAGCACGTCCGCATCAAAGCGAACCGTAGTAGACACTTTTTTACGCCCCAACGGTCGCCCCGGCGCACGCTTGAACTGCGCCAGTTCTGCTTCCGTCAATGGCAAGTTATCAGCGTCCGCAAGCGCGGCCGCCGTAATGGCGGCGTCTTCCGTTTCAGTCGGTCGAATCAGTTTCTGCTTCATAACGGTTAATCTCCCGGAGGTTGGCTTTACGCAGGCTGACAATGCGGCGCACCTCGCCACGATCCACAAATGCCGCCGCATACAGCCGCCCATTCAATACAGCCAGCGCCACTTGGCGCACCTCACCATAATCACGCCGACGATCTTCCCAGACCAAGGCATTTTTCCAGTCAAGCTGAGCCGCTTCAATTAGAGGCACGCCATGCTTGGCGACGTTCGCGGCATCCTTGGCTGGATCAAACTCAATCAACACGGAGTTATTGTAGTAACAAATAATTTATCGTGCAATGCCTCTTCTCCTGACCGGGACAGCGCTCATGGCAAACGAACCGCAACATATCTAGACCTGACCCCAATTTCTCAGGGGGATACCGCCGGCACCAAACAGGCCGACCAGCCCAACCCCGCGTCTGCAATTCAAAAAAACGTCGACCATCATGCCGCACGCACGTGCTTGATTTCAAAAGGATAAGCGCCATTGGCGCGCGCATCCAGCAATACCAGCTCAACCGTACTCCCGTCTTCCGCATAACTGACATGCGTATTCCAGTCTTGCGATACCTCGCGCACGATGGGCTTGTCGGATAGCCGGATAACAAGGATATCGTCCTCGTCAAAATAAACTGTGTGCATGCCAGCCTCCAGGCAGCGCCCATCGGTTGCCCTGCGCGGGCGGCGAGTCAGCGCAGGTTGATGCCGCCGGCACCAAACAGGCCGATCAGCCCGATCACGATCAGATACAGCGCGACGATATAGTTCAGCAGCCGCGGCATCACCAGAATGAGAATGCCGGCAATCAGGGAAATCAGCGGGGTCAGGCCTAAAGTCATGGCGGTACTTTCCAGGTTGGGGAGAACGGAGTGTGCCATTGTTTTCCTGTCGCCGGCAATAGCCGCCAGCCGCGCCCGACCACAATGACGGCAGCAAAAAAAAACGGGCACCCGAAGGTGCCCGTTTTCAATCACGCGTTGTAACTCAGCAGATGCGGAATTAGAACTTGTGGATCATGCCCAGCGAGAAACCCTCGGGATCGTTACCTGCTGCTGGCACCAACAAGTCGCCATGGCCCCCACCCGTCATGCTGAATTGGCCATTCGCATCATTGGTCGTCTTGGCGTAAGCCAGATAAGCCATGGTGCGCTTGCTCAGGTTGTAGTCATAACCCACAGCAAACATCTTGGCACCGGTATCGGCGCTACCATCTTCATCGCTGGCTTTATAGTACTGGGCCTTGATCTGGCCGTTGCCCAGCTTGTAGGCTGCGCCCGCGCCCCATATGTCGCGATCAGCCCCGCTGACGCCACGCTGATCTGCCGACTTGGAATACAGCGCAACCAGCTTCAGATCGCCCATATTGAAACCCGCGCCCACACGCAAGTTGCTTTCGCTCTCGGCGTCTACGGTGTTTAAGTTATTGGACTGATAGGCTGCGCCCAAGAACAGCGGGCCATTCTTGTATTCGCCACTAACGCTGTATGCGTCGGTGCTGTTATTGTTAGCGGACGTGGTGCCAGTCTGGGTAGAATACTGCGCCGAGAACGACAGACCACCGAACGACGGGGTGTCATAAGCGATACTATTGCGGAAGCGCTCTTCCCAAGCATTGCCGCCATTCCCATTTGCGTTACGCGAACGCAGCAGGCTCCGGCTGTCGCCGATCTGTTCATTGAAAAGATCAATCTTGCGGCTCAGTTGCTTGGTTGGGGTGTCGAAGTAACCCAGACGTGCCGTACCCCAGCCGCCCTGCAGGCCGAGGAAGCTGTCGCGCGCGCTACTAAGCGTTGTATTGCTGTCTATGTCGAGGGTGGTTTCTGCCTGCCAAATTGCTTTCAGGCCGCCACCCAAGTCCTCGGCACCCTTGAAGCCGATGCGGGAAGAGTTGCTGGAGACGTTGGTGCCGCGGCTAACGCCGTCATCCACGCTATCAACCGACATGTGGAGCTTACCGTAGACATCGACGTTAGAGGTTGCTGCGAATGCGGGTGCGGCGAAGGCGGTAGCGATCGCGATTGCAAGAATTTTCTTCATCTGTATCTCCTTGGATTGGAATAAAGCTTGTTCAAGCTCTGCAGAGCTGTCCTGCACATCAGGTGCTGGGTGGACGTGACCGATTATCCAGACTGGGGACGGTGCGGCAAGGAATGTTGTTGTTTTTTCTGCAGCAAGGCGCCAAAAGTGTTGTT
This sequence comes from Hydrogenophilales bacterium 17-61-9, assembly GCA_002256785.1. Taxonomy (GTDB): domain Bacteria; phylum Pseudomonadota; class Gammaproteobacteria; order Burkholderiales; family Thiobacillaceae; genus Thiobacillus. Next base: position 5,745 of record NCIF01000023.1, on the reverse strand, counting down.
TTGTTGCACACAAACAACATGCGGACGGCGTGCTGACGGGAGAGTACAGTCCCTGACTGGCCTGTTGTGGCGCCAATATCCCAGCAATGCCTGCTTGAGCGCGACTTGGCTCCCGGCTTGTTGAATTGGCCATACTGTTACCAGGCAAACCATTCATACCGACCTAAGGAGAGACTGATGCGCTGGGAACGAGGACGTCGCAGTGACAATCTTGAAGACCGCCGCGGGATGCGGATGGGTAAAAAAGGCATTGCAGGCGGCGGGATCGGCGCGATTGTGCTGGCCTTGGTGGCGCTATATTTCGGGGTGGATCCGTCGGTGGTGCTGAATCAGGCGGGTAATCTAGCGCCGGCGCAAACCGAACAGCGGCAAACCGCGTTTAGCCTGGAAGAAGAACGCCTGAAGGAGTTTATGTCGGTGGTGCTAGCCGATACGGAAGACGTATGGGGCGAGCTGTTCCGTGCTTCGGGCCAAACTTATCGGCAGCCCAAGCTGGTGCTGTTTTCGGGGGCGGTGCAATCGGCATGCGGATTTGCCGAAGCGGCGATGGGGCCGTTTTATTGCCCGGGCGACCAGAAGCTGTATCTGGACATGAGCTTCTTCAACGATTTGGCGAAGCGTCACGACGCCCCGGGCGACTTTGCGCAGGCTTATGTCGTGGCACACGAGGTGGGACATCACGTGCAAACACTATTAGGCGTATCGAAGCAGGTGCACGCAGCACGCCAGCGTGCGAGCGAAACCGAAAGCAACGCACTGCAGGTGCGGATGGAGTTGCAGGCTGACTGTTTTGCCGGGGTGTGGACGCATCACGCCAACCAGGCGCGACAGATTCTGGAGCCGGGCGACATCGAGGAAGCACTGGCCGCCGCCGCTGGGGTGGGCGATGACCGCCTGCAAAAACAGGCGCGGGGTTATGTGGTGCCGGAATCGTTCACCCACGGTTCGTCGGCACAGCGGATGCGCTGGTTTAGCCGCGGCATGCAAAGCGGCGATCCGGGGCAGTGCGACAGCTTCAAGGCGACGCAGCTGTAAACCCGATGCAGATTTGGGTGGATGCCGACGCGTGCCCGGTGGCGATCAAGGAAATTCTGTTCCGCGTGGCGGAGCGGGTGAAGCTGCCGCTGACGCTGGTGGCCAACCGGCTGCTGCGGGTACCACCCTCACCTTATATACGGGCCTTGCAGGTGCCAATGGGCTTTGATGTGGCCGACCGGCACATTGAGCAGGTGGCTGAGGCGGGCGATCTGGTGATTACGGCCGATATTCCATTGGCGGCGGCGCTGGTTGAGAAAGGCGCGTTTGTGATCAACCCGCGCGGTGAGTTGTACAGCACCGACAACATACGGGAGCGGCTGGCGATGCGCGACATGCTGGAAGCGCTGCGCGGCGCGGGTGTGGAAACCCCAGGACCGGCGACGTTCTCACAGGCAGACCGACAAGCCTTTGCCCGCCAGCTTGACCGCCTGCTGGCACGCAAACGTCCTACCTGATCACACCCACCGCCCTGCGCCCAACAAGCCCACCACCCACCGCACGCTGTTATAGGCCACCCAGGACACCATACGCTGTGGCCAGGCCCGTTTCTGCCAGTCGGCGGGGCTCAGCGTCACGCTCTGCTCGCACGCCTGCTGGAGTCGCTGTTGGAGATTGCGGCCAAAATCGGCGTCATCGACAACGATATTCGCCTCGCGCGCCAACAACAGGCTGAACGGGTCGATATTGCTGGACCCCACGGTGGACCAACAGCCGTCCACGACGGCTGCCTTGGCATGCAATTCGCTCGCATGGTATTCGTGTATGTGCACGCCGGCCGCCAGCAAATCGCCATACAGGGCACGCGAGGCGGCCTGAAAAAAGGGATGATCTGTTTGCCCCTGCACCAGCAGGCTGACCCGCACGCCGCGCGCCGCGGCTTTTTTAAGCAGCTTGCGAAACCGTCGACCCGGCAGGAAATAGGCGCTGGCAATCAGGATGTCCTCACGGGCCAGTGCCAGTGCGGCCAGATAATTGCGTTCGATATCCCGCCTGTGGGCGAAATTATTTCGCACCACATAGGCGGCTCGTACCCGACCATCGGTGGGCCAGGTAGGCACCATGCCGGGCTGGCGCTTCCATCGCCGCAACTGGGACAAGGCCACCAACCGCCACAAGCGGCGCACATCGGGATAAATACGCGCCAGCAGCGGGCCTTGCACTTCGACGCAAAAATCCAGCCGGGGTGCATCAAACCGGATGGGCTCAAAATCGTCGATCAGATTCATCCCGCCCACAAAGGCAATCCGCGCATCGACGACAGCCAGTTTTCGATGCAGCCGCCGCAGACTGTGCAAGTTGGTCAACCCACCCATCACCAGCGGCCGATAGACCAATACGCTGACACCCGATTTTTCAAGCGTGTGCCGCCAGCTGGCCGGCCATTCTCTCGATCCCACGCCATCGATCAGAACGTTGACCTGTACGCCGCGCTGCGCGGCACGTATGAGCGCGTCACGTATTGTTTCCGCGCTGGGATCGGCATTAAACATGTAGGTTTCAAGATGCACTTCGTTTTGCGCCGCATCAATGGCCGCAATCAGTGCAGGAAAAAATTCATTGCCGCTTTGCAACAAGCGTAAGCGGTTGCCGGCAAGCAGCTCGGCCAGGCTGGACACGCTTTTTTTCCAGCGTGGGCGTATGGCCATCAAGCCAGACTAAGTTTGGCCGATAGCGCCGCGTGGTCTGAAATGCGATGCCAGGCATCGCCTGTATGGACATGGGCGGACTGGATGTTAAATCGCCGCACATAAATCCGGTCAAGCTGAAACATCGGCAGGATGGAGGGGTAACTGCGCGCTGATTTGCCGTGATGGGTTTCAAACACTTCGGACAAACCCAGTTCATCTTCGAAATATCGGCCTGCACGCACGAGCCAGTCATTAAAGTCGCCCGCCAAAATCAACGGTGCGTCGTCAGGCACCATGGCGCGCACCCGTGCAACAATCATCGCCAGCTGACGCTTGCGCCCGCGTTCGGTCAAACCCAGATGAACATTGATACAGTGCACCGGCCCTACCACGCCTGGCACCTCGATTACGCAATGCAGCATGCCACGGCTTTCATAGCCATGCGCCGAAATATCCTCGTTTTCCCAGGACACAATCTTGTAGCGCGACAAAATGGCATTGCCGTGGTGGCCCGTGTCATAAATGCAATTTTTGCCATAAGCGAAATCGGTATAGACATGACCCGCCAAAAACTCGTGTTGCGGTAGCCCCGGCCAGTGTTGAAAACGGCTCGCCCGCAATCCATGGCTGCCCTGCACTTCCTGCAGGAATACGATATCGGTACCCAGGCTGCCCAAACGTTCGCGCAACTCATGCACCGTCAGTCGCCGGTTAAATTGCGACAAGCCTTTATGCATGTTGTAGCTGGCGATGTGTAGCAGCGCACTCATCGAATCATTATAAACGCGTGGCCAACAGGCGAATGGCTGCGGCATTGCTAGGGGAAAAGCAGCGCGCGGCCGCCTCTTTATGATCCAACCATATGAACCTCAAGTGCTCTCGCGGCGCAAGTGTGACAGGTTGGCGGGCTGGCAATCTCAAACCAAACACATACTCAGTGTTGTGAGTCACGCCCGGCGCGTAGCGATGACGCCAGCGCTCATAGATTTCGTAACGGGTTTCAATGTCCCAGGGCATCAACTCAAACCGACTGGCATCCAGCCCAGTTTCCTCACGCACCTCGCGAATCGCGGTTTGCTCGAGCGTTTCACCTTCATCCTGCGAACCGGTAACCGACTGCCAGAAGCCTGGCGCGTCGGCGCGTTCCATCAGCAACACCTGGCCCTCAGCTGTGTAAATCACGACCAGAACTGAGACGGGACACTTGTATGCAGTCAAACGATGCGCGCGTTCAGTGGCGTGCCCGTCGTCATGATTGCGATCAGGCGGTCGATATTGGGATGCTTGCCGGGATGCAGCGTGGCGTCTTCCGTATGCTCGGCAAAAATCGCCAGGCCATCGGCCGCTGCTTCGACGTGGATCGCGCCGTATTTTTGGGCGAGGTGGGCATACACTCGAAACGAACCTGCGGTACCAGGCGCATCGGCAATCGAGGCCACTTCAGTCCCCGCCGCATCGGTCAGCACAATCTGCTCGCCAGCGAATTCCGGCAGGGTTTTCAGCGTATCGGCAAACGTCATTCGGCTGCCTTGGCCGCTGCGGCTGTGTTGCGCAGCTTGATATGCAGCTCGCGCAATTGCTTTTCATCGACCACGTTGGGTGCATTGGTCATCAGGCATGAAGCACGCTGGGTTTTGGGGAACGCGATCACGTCACGGATCGACTCAGCGCCTGCCATCAGCGTGACCAGGCGATCGAGACCAAACGCCAGACCGCCGTGCGGCGGCGCGCCGTATTGCAGCGCGTCGAGCAGGAAGCCGAATTTCTCGCGGCGTTCTTCCTCGCCGATGTTCAGCGCGGCGAACACTTTTTCCTGCACATTCTGTTTGTGGATACGCACCGAGCCGCCGCCCACTTCCCAGCCGTTCAGCACCATATCGTAGGCCTTGGACAGACACTTGCCGGGATCGGTGGCGAGCCAGTCTTCATGGCCGTCTTTCGGCGCGGTGAAAGGGTGGTGCAACGCGTCCCAGCGGTTTTCGTCTTCGTTGAATTCGAACATCGGGAAATCGACCACCCACAGCGGGGCCCAGGCGCGGCCGTCGAGGTGATTCTTCTCGTGGCCAATCTTGAGGCGCAGTGCGCCGAGCGCATCGTTCACCACTTTGGCTTTGTCCGCGCCAAAGAAGATCAGGTCGCCATTTTGCGCGCCAGTGCGCTGCATCACTGCAGCCAGCGAGGCTTCAGACAGGTTCTTGACGATGGGCGATTGCAGGCCGGTTTCGTTCAGCTGCGCCACGTCGTTGACCTTGATATAGGCCAACCCTTTGGCGCCGTAAATTTTGACAAACTCGGTGTAAGTATCGATTTCACTGCGGCTGAGCGAGGCGCCACCGGGAATGCGCAGCGCGGCCACGCGGCCTTTGGCATCATTGGCCGGGCCGGAAAACACCTTGAACGCGACGTCCTTCATCGCATCGCCGACGTCGACGATTTCCAGTGTCACCCGCATATCTGGCTTGTCGGAACCGTAGCGGTGCATCGCTTCTGCGTAGCTCATGCGCGGGAAAGACGCGGGGAGATCGGTGTCCTGTGCCCGCTTCATCATGTCGCGGATCATGCCCTCGACCAGGCCCATGATTTCCTCTTCGCCAAGAAACGAGGTTTCGAGGTCGACCTGAGTGAATTCGGGCTGACGGTCAGCACGCAGGTCTTCATCGCGAAAGCATTTGGTAAGCTGGAAGTAACGGTCATAGCCCGCCACCATCAACAGTTGCTTGAACAGCTGCGGCGACTGCGGCAGCGCGTAGAACATGCCGTCGTGGACGCGGGAGGGCACCAGATAGTCGCGCGCGCCTTCGGGGGTGGAACGCGTCAGCATCGGGGTTTCGATTTCCATGAAGCCGTTGGCATCGAGGTAATCGCGCATGATCTTGGAGACGCGATAGCGCAGCCGCATGTTTTTCTGCATCGGCTCGCGGCGCAGGTCGAGGTAGCGGTATTGCAGACGAATGTTTTCGTTGATGTTGTCGTCGTCGATCTGGAACGGCGGCGTCAGCGAGGGATTCAGCACTTCCAGGTTTTTGGTCAGCATTTCGACCATGCCGGTCTGCATGTTGGGGTTTTCGGTGCCGGCGGG
>NCIF01000022.1:18700-19655 GCA_002256785.1 Hydrogenophilales bacterium 17-61-9 | reverse complement strand
CCCCGTTGCATCCAGGGCGCGCGCCCACGTCATCGTGGTCGGCGCCGGTTTCGGCGGCGCCACCTGCGCCAAATACCTGAGCCTCTGGGGCCCCAACATCGATGTCACCCTGATCGAGCCGAACGACGCCTTCGTGTCCTGCCCGATTTCGAACTGGGTGATCGGCGGTATGCGCAACATGAGCGACATCACCCACGGCTACGACAAACTGCGCGGGCGCGGCATCAAGCTGGTCAAGGACGCTGTCGTGGCCATCGACGCCAGCAAACGCGTGGTCACAACCCGAAGCGGCGCCCGCATCGGCTACGACCGCCTGGTTCTTGCACCCGGCATCGAAATCCTCACCGACACGGTAAAAGGCTACAAGGAAGCCGAGGCCAACGGCAAAGTCGTCCATGCCTGGAAAGCCGGCACCCAGACCGGGCTCCTCAGAAAGCAACTGGTGGCCATGCCCGATGGCGGCGTCTTCGTCATGTCGGTTCCGGCCGCGCCCTATCGCTGCCCGCCCGGGCCTTACGAGCGCGCCTGCCTGGTGGCCAATTACTTCAAGCAGGCCAAGCCCAGATCGAAGATCATCCTGCTCGACGGCAACCCCGACGTCGCCTCCAAAAAAGCGCTGTTCATGGATGCCTGGAACACCCTCTATCCGGGCATGATCGAGTACCGTCCCAACAACGCCCCGCTCGCGGTGGACGGTTCCAGAATGACCGTTTTCACCGAGTTCGACGAGGTCAGAGGCGACGTGCTGAACGTGGTGCCAAGGCAGCGCGCGGGCGAACTGTGCGAGCTGGCTGGCGCACGCAACGACAGCAACAAGGCCTGGTGCACGGTCAACCTCGCCACCTTCGAGTCGACCGCCGCACCCAATCTCCACATCATCGGCGACTCGGTGTTGTCCACCCTGCCAAAGTCCGGCCACATGGCGACCAACCACGCCAAGGTCTGCGCCGCCGCC